>CABQMF010000035.1 GCA_902465265.1 uncultured Collinsella sp.
CCCATAACGTGAATGGAACACTCCACTTTGTGACAGTCATTACTGCTGTAACGACCTTAATAGCGTAATTTCAGCTGCATAACCTGCAAGTTCGTTCGGTGTCTCCAAAATAAATGGCAATGAACGCAAGCGGCTATTCGATACAATATTCTGCATAACCTGCATACCGCCGCCAAACTCCTCGCTGCCAAGGTATCCCTTGCCGATGCACTCGTGACGATCTTTATGGGCGCCACAGGGGTTCTTCGAATCGTTGATGTGTACGGCATGCAAGCGGTCGATACCCACCACGCGGTCGAACTCGTCGAGTACGCCGTCCAGATCATGGATGATGTCGTAGCCGGCATCGCTCACATGGCAGGTGTCCAGACACACGCCCAGCTTGTCCGATAGCTCTGGACGCCTGGCAGCAACACCCTCGATAATGCGCGCCAGTTCTTCAAAGCTACGGCCCACCTCGGTACCCTTTCCCGCCATGGTCTCGAGCAGCACCGTCGTCTGCTGCCCCTCAAACATCACCTGGCACAAGGTGTCGACGATCATCTGAATGCCGGCATCAGTCCCCTGCCCCACATGCGCGCCGGGGTGGAAGTTGTAGTAGTTGCCGGGCAGCGCTTCCAGACGCTGCAAGTCCTCGGCCATTGCCTCCAAGGCAAACTCACGCGCCCGCTCTTTGGCAGAACAGGGGTTGTAGGTATAGGGGGCATGCGCCACGAGTGGGCCAAAATCATTTTGCGCCATAAGGTCACGCAGGGCCGCCACATCATCCATGTCAAGGTCTTTCGCCTTGCCGCCGCGCGGGTTGCGCGTAAAGAATGCAAAGGTATTGGCGCCAATGGATAGCGCCGTCTCCCCCATCGCCCGATAGCCCTTCGTCGTCGAAAGATGACACCCAATCGTCAGCATCTCCAGCTCCCCCTCATCAGTTGCGGTGAAATAGTTCCTGTTTGGCCCCTATTCTGCCGCAAACAGGAACTATTCCACCGCAACTTATAAAAGGGGCATCAGAGATGCAGGCCTCCAAGCACTATGGCTACGGGCGCCAGCGTCATGATCCCCTATGCGTCAGCGCCAAGTCCTAGAGGGCTAGACGGATTGCATCGATAATGCGCGCGCAACGCTGTGTGGCGGCAAGGGGCATGACGGGACTCTCGAGTTTCCCCGCCCGGATGAGCTGGGTCGCATGCTGGATTTCGCCGTAGAAATCATCAACCTCAAACGGGGCATTTATTTCGAGCATTCGTCCGTCGGAATACTTCACATGGGCGAGCTCGGGGCGATGGAGGCGCTCGATTTCCAACGAGCCCCGCTCGCAGACAATCGTTAAGCGGCTTTCATATGTTGCTTTGCCATCGCACGCCATATGAATAGGTATGCCGCCGACACTCATATGGATTTCATCGGCCCAATCGGCGCGGCCGCCTGATACGTCACGCCAGCGAACTTCACGGGACGAAACCTCACACGCGCCCGCAAGCAAATCCTCAAACCAACCGACCGCATAGCAGCCCATGTCATATAGACAGCCGCCCTGCAACGGATCGAGCAGATAGCTCGAAGGGGACTCACCATAATCGAGTTTTTGCACGCTTTCGATCGAGACGATACGACCGAGCTCGCCCGACGCAAGCAAGCCCTTCACGCGAGTGCGCATCGGGCAAAACCGATTCTTCATCGCCTCCATAAACAGCACGCCGCACTCACGGGAAACGGAGGCGATCGCATGGGCCTCCTCTTCATTCAAAACGGCCGGCTTTTCGCACAGCACGGCCTTTCCCGCGCGCAGTGCCCGACAGACCCAATGCGCATGCATGCCATGTGGAAGAGCCAAGTAGATTGCGTCGACATCGGGGTCGGCAATCAGCGCATCATAAGCCGCATCGCCGCTATCGTCAGCCGTGGCATAACTGTGCGCGGCATCAATCGAAAACGCCCTGCAAAACTCCTCAACATGCGAAGGAGTGCGACCGGCGGCAGCCACAAGCCGTGCCCCGTCCACCTCCTTGAGCGACGATGCAAATCGATGCGAAATGCGCCCAGCGCCCAAAACGCCCCAACGAACCTCACGTAAATCATCACATGAATCCCGATGGCCCACGACAGCCCCCTTCAGTTGCGGTGGAATAGTTCCTGTTTGGCCCCTATTCTGCCGCAAACAGGAACTATTCCACCGCAAGTTATAAAAGGGGCATCAGGAGCGCGTTTTGCAAAAGGCTTTAAGTGCGGCCGTTACGGGGCCAGGCTGGAAACGTCGGCGCACATCGTCGAGACGCTCGGGAATATCGATGTGCTGCGGGCAGTGACGTGCGCATTTGCCGCACTTGACGCAATTGCTCACCAGCTTGGGCTCGTTCGTCCGCACCGCGCTCGCCGTAAAGTATTGAGACAGCCCCGTAAACCAACTATGTGCGTAGCTCGCGTTGTAGGCACCAAAGCAACCGGGAATATTGATGCCCTTGGGGCACGGCATGCAGTAGCCGCACCCCGTGCAGGGTACGCGATTCGATTTCTCAAACTCTCCCAGCACACGTGCGATGGTATCGAGCTGCTCTGTCGTCATCGAATCCGGCAGTGCGCGATCCGCCAATGCCGCGTTCTCGTCCACCTGCGCGGTATCGGTCATGCCCGAAAGCAGCATCGTGACTTGAGGATGGTTCCACACCCACGAAAGGCCCCAAGCAGCCGGCGTCTTCAGGTACGGATCGCGTACGTCATCGAGCACGGCGCGGGCCCGCGGAGGCAGTTTGCCCGCCAGGCGTCCACCCAAAAGCGGTTCCATCACAAACACCGCGAGCCCGCGCTCGGCGGCTGCCATGAGTCCCGCCGTTCCCGCTTGGTATCGCTCTCCAGCGTAGTTGTACTGGATCTGGCAAAAGTCCCACTCATAAGCATCGAGCATCGTGAGGAAGTCCGCCGCACTGCCGTGGTACGAAAAACCTATCTGGCGAATACGCCCCGCAGCCTTTTGGCGCGCAATCCAATCCTCGATACCCAGTGCCACCACGCGTTCCCACTGGGCGGGCGAGGTGATGTTGTGCATGAGGTAGTAGTCGATATGGTCAGTCCGCAAACGGTGCAGCTGCTCATCAAAAAAGCGGTCAAAATCCTCCGCACATTTGCACGAAGCGTGCGGCAACTTAGTCGCGAGCAAGATCTGGTCGCGCAGGCCCAGGCGCTCAAGCGAAGCTCCCACACATGCTTCGTTACCGGGGTAGAGATAGGCCGTGTCCAGATAGGTTATCCCTTGCTCCACCGCACGGGAAATAATGGCATCGGCCGTCTTCGCATCGGGATGTCCCGGCGCACCGGGAAACCTCATGCAGCCCAGACCCAGCGCCGAGATACGGTTGCCGCTTTTGGGGTCAACGCGGTATTGCACGGCCCCTCCTCTCCCCTCGAAGCCCTAATGAGGCGAAACACAACGGCCACGCCATCGAAACACATTGGAATCGCAATCGAGAACGTATCGTAACGTAGCAGAAATCGAGCCGTCGCGACACCGCTTTAACATCAGAAAAAGCCCGATGAAAGGAGGCAAGCGTGACCACGCACGAGGACGCCTACCCCTACCCCGGCGAGCAATACATCCTCTCGGTCGACCGTTACCAGATCGAGGTCATGGACCATCTGGACGAGCTTCCCGCCACGGGCGCTGTCATCTTCTGCACCTTCCCTAAGGTCCGCGATGGCGTCGGATACCCCGCACGCGTTTTTGCCATCTGCCCTGCGGCGTAGCGTCCAGGCAAACGTTTCTTTTTTATAACAGCCGCCCCGCGCGCCCACCAATCACCCTGGCAGCATACAATCCATCAGGCGCCCCTTACGCGGGCGCCTTTTTATGGGGAGATGATTCACATGCAGATCAACAAGGTCACCTTTATCGGCAAGGGCGGCGTCGGCCTGCTCTACGGCAGCATGATCGCCCGGGCGCTCGGCAACGACGCCGTCGAATACGTCATGGATGACGCCCGTTTTGAGCGTCATGCGAACGACGCGCTCACCGTCAACGGCGAACCTTGCGAGCTCACGTCCGTCCGCGCCAGCGAGGCAACGCCCGCCGATCTGGTCATCCTGACGGTCAAGACCACCGGTCTCGACCAAGCACTCAAGACTATGGAGCGCGTCGTGGGTCCCAACACGCTCATCGCCTCGCTGTGCAACGGCATTACGAGCGAGCAAAAGATTGCCGAGCGCTTTGGCTGGGAGCACACCGTCCTGGGTATCTGCCAGGGCATGGACGCCGTGTTCCTCAACGGCGCGCTCACCTTTACCAACACTGGAGAAATCCGCTTTGGCGCGGCGGCCGGTACGGATCCCGCAACCATCACCGCAATCGACGAGCTCTACACGCGCTGCGGCATCGCCCATACCGTCGAGCACGACATTGCGCACCGCATGTGGGCCAAACTCATGCTCAACGACGGCATCAACCAGACCTGTATGGCCTACGGCGGGACCTACGGAAGCGCCACGGAGCCGGGCTCCGAGCAGCGTCGCTGCTTTGTTTCCGCCATGCGAGAGACGCTTGCGGTCGCCAATGCCGAGGGCATTGAGCTGACGGAAGCAGACCTGACGCAGATGGTGCACCTCATCGAGGGAATCGACCCCGCCGGTATGCCCTCGATGGCGCAGGACCGCGTCGCAAGGCGCAAAACCGAGGTTGATGAGTTCGCGGGCACCATCTGTCGCCTCGCAGCCAAACACGATATCCAAGCACCGCAAAACGAGTGGCTCTATCGGCGCATCCGCGATATCGAGAAAAGCTGGTAGCGCCAACGCGCCGCATTCAACAGCCTTAACAGCAAAGCCGCCGCAAGGGAACCTTTCCCCTGCGGCGGCTTTTATCTTCGTCTATGACCGGCAGCCAATCTCACAACAGTTAGCGTTGCGACTCCGGCACCTCGTCCTCGTCATCGCGGCAAAGAACCACGCCCGCGCTTCCCAGCAGTGCGGCTGCGATCAGCGCGCCAACCATGATTGGAGCAGCCCCGCATGACCCCTGCATGCCCGCAATGAGCGCGGCCGTAGGACCAAGGCAACCAAGCACCAATGCGACGGCGGCAACGGCAATATCTCGAGCATTCACAAGACCACTTCCTCCACGAGAAAGACCTTAATTCTCATGGACTAGTGTGCCCCGCGCCCATATGCGCGGCGTACTGCCACGGTAAGCGCTCTGTTAACTCAAGCACGCACAAAAAACGGACGCCCTTACGTTGCCCAAAGGCTCGGTAAAGACGCCCGCCCGTCATGTCCTATTGGCTTATGGCAGATTACCAACCGGTATAGTAGTCGGTGGTTCCGGCTGCGCAGCCGGAGTCATAGACTTTGCACTCGCCCTTGGAGCCGGTAAACGTGGAGCCCTGAGCCTTATCGCCCGCGGCCACGACGTAGTAACCATCGGAATCGCGCCAAAAGCCCTCAGAATCCTGAGTCCACTCGCCCGTGCGGTGATGATACAACACGTTGCTGCTGTAATAAGTCTCGCGGCGGCCGTTATAGTTATTGACGCCGCTCGAGCGCGTCAGGCCCGAGCCGTTCGCGTAATACGCAGCAGACGCGTAAGACGAACCGGAGCCGGCGTTGTAATACGAAGCCTGAACGGCCTCAGCGGCCTCGGCTTCGGCTGCGGCAGCCTCGAGCGCCTCGCGCTTAGCATCCTCGAGCGTGGAGCGAAGCTCGTCGAGCTCGGCCGACTTCGCGTCGACCTCCTCCATCGTCAAAAGACTGCCCGCACCGTCGATGCAACCCTGCAGTACAGCGCGCTCGTCATCGGTGGCATAGTCACCGTACATGTTCATGATGATCTGGGCGCGAACCTCTAGGGAATCGCGCTTGGCCCCCATAGAGGCGTTCCACTCTTGCATGGAGCCAAAGCCGTCGCCGCGATAGTCGACGGGCTGCATCAGCGTCGCCTCGGACGGCGTGGATCCGACCGTGTCGGACAGTGTTGCCGCGTGGGCATCGGTTGCGCCGGCGCCCGCCAAAAGTGCCACAGTCAGAGCGGCGGAAAGGGCAGCGGCTTTCGGTTTTCGTGAATCGATCCTCATGTAGCTGGAAACCTCCGTAGTGCGTTTTTGCTGCGTTTGAGCTGCGTGTGATTCGATCGCGCTGCATAGTACCCCGAGCAAATCGCGACCTGCGGTTTTTCTCAAAAGGTGCACGTCATTTGCGTAAAACTCACATCCTCTCAACAGGAGTTTTCCACATCTCGATTGCATAAAGCATGCCAAAAACCCTGTAATAGCGCCCTGCCTATGCAAAAAGGCGCCTGCGCAAACATTGTTCGCACAGGCGCCTTGAACAGGCATTTTATGCAGTTATACCTATCGAGTCGCAAGGGGTCCTTGCACAAGTCGCCTTACTCGTCCAGCGCGGCGAAGGCCTGCTTCAGATCCCAAATGATGTCCTCGGCGTTCTCGGTACCGATGGAAAGACGGATCGTGGAGGGCGTAATGTTCTGCTCTGCGAGCTCCTCGGCAGAGAGCTGGGAGTGCGTAGTCGTAGCCGGGTGCACGACGAGCGACTTGACGTCGGCCACGTTGGCGAGCAGCGAGAACACCTGCAGATGATCGATGAACTTCCAAGCTGCCTCCTGGCCACCCTTGATCTCAAAGGTAAAGATCGAGGCACCGCCGTTGGGGAAATACTGCCTGTAAAGCTCATGGTCGGGGTGCTCGGGCAAGCTCGGGTGGTTCACCTTGGCAACGTGGCTGTCGCCGGCAAGGAACTCAACGACCTTCTTGGTGTTCTCGACATGGCGGTCGACGCGCAGCGACAGGGTCTCGGTGCCCTGGAGCAGGACCCAAGCGTTGAACGGACTGATGCAGGCGCCCTCGTCACGCAGCAGGATAGCGCGGACATAGGTTGCGAAGGCGGCGGGACCGGCAGCCTCGGCAAACGAAACACCGTGGTAGGAGGGGTTGGGCTCAGCGATCTGGGCGTACTTTCCGCTCGCCTTCCAATCGAAGTTACCGCCGTCGACGATCACACCGCCCAGCGAGGTACCGTGGCCGCCAATGAACTTAGTTGCGGAGTGAACGACGATGTTGGCGCCGTGCTCCAGCGGACGGAACAGATACGGGGTGCCGAAGGTGTTATCGACGACGACCGGAAGACCATGCTTCTTGGCAACCTCGGAGATAGCGTCGATGTTGGGAATATCGGAGTTGGGGTTACCGAGCGTCTCTAGGTAGATGACCGTGGTGTTGTCCTTGATGGCACCCTCGACCTCGTCCAGGTTGTGGGCGTCGACAAACGTGGTCTCGACGCCAAACTGGGAGAGCGTATGCTCCAGCAGGTTGTAGGAGCCACCGTAGATGGTCTTCTGGGCCACCACATGGTCGCCGGCCTGAGCGAGCGCCTGCAGGGTATAGGTGATGGCAGCAGCACCGGAGGCGACGGCAAGACCTGCCACGCCACCCTCGAGTGCGGCGATACGGTCCTCGAAGACGCCCTGGGTGGAGTTGGTCAGACGACCGTAGATGTTACCGGCGTCGGCAAGGCCAAAGCGGTCGGCAGCGTGCTGGGAGTTGCGGAACACATAGCTCGTGGTCTGGTAGATAGGCACGGCGCGGGAGTCAGATGCGGGATCGGCGCTCTCCTGACCAACGTGAAGTTGCAGGGTGTCGAAACCAAAGGTGTGCTCGGGGTTGTTGATGAACTGGCTCATGATGATCTCCTTGATTGAACAAAAGTAATAAGAATAAGAGAAGTAAGTCGCTGTCTCCTGATCACGCCGACGGGCGCAAACAGGAGCCCGGCATTCGTCTTGGTAAGCAATTCATATGCGGTCCTCCTTTTGACATCCCGGTTCCGTGGTCGGCTTAATTACCTACCGCCTTTGTGTGTTTTGAATAGTACGAGCATCGTCTCCCCGGGTCAATCACTTAAAAGCGCTAACCTGTTATCGGTTTTTTAGATAGCTATCGAAAGGACGGGCGCCGATGACCCTCCAACAGCTTCGTTTTCTGATCGCCGTGGCAGAATCCGGTTCGATCAACGCCGCAGCTCAGCGCCTCTATACGGCACAGTCCAATATCTCCAATGCCGTCAAAAGCCTGGAGCAGGAGCTCCATCTGGAGATCTTTACGCGCTCCAGCCGCGGCGTCACGCTCACCAACGACGGCACCGAGCTTTTGGGCTATGCGCGCCAGGTCGTAGAGCAGGCCGACATGCTCGAGGCCCGCTACGAGGACGGCGGTACACCTCAGGCCCGCCTTGCCATCTCGGCCCAACACTACGCGTTTTCGGTCGAGGCCTTTGTCAACGTAGTCGAGCGCTGCCGCGACAGCAAGTTCGAGTTCATCATGCGCGAGACCACCACAGCGCAGATCGTCGATGACGTCCGTGCGTTTCGCAGCGATATCGGCATCCTCTATCTGGACGACTTTAATACCCGTGTATTGCAGAAGGCCTTCGCCGATGCCCGAGCGAGCTTCCATCCCCTATTCGACGCGACGGTCCACGTCTTCGTCAGCGAGCGCCACCCGCTCGCACGCCGCCCTCAGCTATCCCTTGCCGACCTCACGCCCTATACGCGTTACAGCTTTGAGCAAGGAACCTCAAACTCCTTCTATTACGCCGAGGAACCTTTTAGCTATATCCCTTGCGACCGCAACATACGAATCTCGGACCGCGGAACACTTACTAACTTACTTATCACGTCGAACGGTTACACCCTGTCGACCGGCGTCCTCTCCAATGAAATGCAGTGGGGTATGGCATCGATCCCGTTAGCAGACGCCCCAACGATGCGCGTAGGCTATATCATGCACGACGAGCGCAAGCCCTCTCCCCTCTTGCAGCAATACCTCGACGAGCTCAACTGCATCATCCGTGCCAGCTAACTGTCGGAAGACGGGGTAGAAATCGTAGATTGCTAGCACCCGGCGGGCATGGCGCTACAATGGTCACTCGCACGAAACGTACCCAACGAAAGGAAGCCCGTGAAGGTCATCATCTATACCGACGGCTCGGCCCGATCAAATCCGGGACGCGGCGGCTACGGCGCCGTGCTCAAATACACCAACCCCGCCGGCAAGACCTTCACCTCCGAGCTTTCGCGCGGCTACGCCAAGACCACCAACAACCGCATGGAGCTCATGGCGGTCATCGTGGCACTCGAGGCGCTCAACCGCCCCTGCGACGTCGAAGTCCATTCCGATTCGCAGTACGTCGTCAACGCCTTCAACAAGCACTGGATTGACGGATGGAAAAAACGCGGCTGGAAGACCGCCAACAAGCAGCCTGTCAAGAACCGCGATCTGTGGGAGCGCCTGCTCACCGCAAAGAGCAAGCACAAAGTTGAGTTCATCTGGGTTAAGGGCCACGCCGGCCATGAGCTCAACGAGCGCTGTGACGAGCTTGCCACCACGGCGGCCGACGGCAGCAACCTCGATATCGACACCGGCTTTAACGAGAGCGACCTGTAACGGCGTTTTCGCACGCCATTTCCTGCCCCCTCGCGCTACACTCATCCTGTAAACCGAACGGCACGAGGGGGATACATGCTGCGTATAGCGACCATCGGCACATCCATGATTACCGACGACTTTATCCAGGTCGTCAACGCCAACGACCAAGCTGCGTTTGTGGGCACGCTCTCGCGCGATGCAGATCGCGGCGCCGCCTTCACTGCTAAGTATGGCGGCGAGCGTAACTTCACCGCACTTGACGAGCTTGCGTCCGCCGACGACGTCGACGCCGTCTACATCGGCAGCCCCAATGCACTCCACTACGAGCAGGCGCTCGCCTGTATCGCCGGCGGCAAGCACGTTATCGTCGAAAAGCCTTTTTGTGCCACCGAGGCACAGGCGTTCGAGGTCTTTCGCGCAGCCGAGGCGGCGGGCGTCGTAGCCCTCGAGGCCATGCGCCCGCTCCATGACCCCGCTTTCCACGCCATCGAGGACGCCCTGGGCGAGATTGCGCCCATTCGTCGCGCCTCACTGCGCTTTGGCAAGTACTCTTCACGCTACAACGAGGTTCTCGCGGGGCGCGCCACCAATATCTTCGACTGCCACATGGCCTCGGGCTCCCTCATGGACATCGGCGTCTATACCGTCGAGCCCATGGTCGAGATCTTCGGCATGCCCTCCGGTCTCACCAGCATGACCACGCTGCTCGACCCCTCAACGCAAGAGCTCACCCATGGCCCCATCGACGGCTGCGGCTCCATTCTCGCCAACTATGGCGGAGGCCGCATCTCTGTCGAACTTGCGCATTCAAAGATCACCAACGATCTGCTGCCCTCGCAAATCGAAGGCGAGCGCGGCACCATCCAGATTGACCACCTGTCGACGCCCCGCAACGTACGCATCGACTATCGCGGTGACGTCGTGCGCGGATCGGCGACCGAGGCGCCGCGCGAGCAAGGCGACAACGGACGCGCGCTCGACCTTCCCAAGTCAAGCAACACCATGGAATACGAGCTCGCCGACTTTATCACCGCCATCGGCGGCATCGATAACGTTAAGGAAGAGATTTGGGAAACGCCGGCAGGACGCCACGAACTCGGACACTACCGCGATGTCACGCTCGTGTCGCTGCGTATCATGGATGCCGTGCGCCAGCAGGCGGGCATCGCCTTCCCCGCCGACTCTAACAAACAGGCATAGCGATGGGTTTTTTCGACAAGCTTTTCTCGGGCGTCGCCGGCGACAGCCGAGAACCCCAAAAGCCTTCTGGCGTCGAACTCGAGCTGCGCCGCAGGCTTACTGTGCTCGCAAGCGACGAGGCCACTCAAGACGCCCCGCAGCGCTATTTCCTGCGGTGGGAGGGGCAGGTCCAGGGCGTCGGTTTCCGCTTCACCAGCACCAACCTCGCACAGGCGCGCTCCCTCACCGGCTGGGTGCGCAATATGGAAGACGGCTCGGTTGAGATGGAGCTACAGGGCACGCCGGCAAACATCGTGTCTCAGCTCGAGGCGCTTCATGCCTCCTACGAGCGCATGGGGACACGTTTTCGCCTTGTAGACGCCCAGACTCGCACCCCGCTTGCCAACGAGGATGGTTTTAGTCCTCATTATTAGTATTGTGTGCTAAATACGGTATCATTTACCTACGACCGTTGATAGAAAAGAGGCGAGGCGCATGGCGGTGCAAAGAAGGAATACCAGGCAGCGAAAGCTGGTTCTTGACGCCGTGCGCCAAAGCTATAACCATCCCACCGCCGATGAAATCTACAACGCCGTGCGCGAACAGGATGACAAGATCAGTCGCGGCACGGTCTACCGCAACCTCAACCTCTTGGCCGATGCCGGCGAGATCCTCTCCATCAAGACACCGGGCGGGAGCCGTTTCGATCGCACCACCGAACCGCATGCGCATGTCATCTGTACCTCGTGCAGCCGCGTCGTCGATGTAGCGCTCCCCTTCGATACCGAGCTCGATACCGAGGTATCCGAGCTAATTGGATGGGACGTCACCTCGCACTACACCATCTTTGAAGGACTCTGCCCCGACTGCCGGTAGCCTTAGGGGCATGCCCGCAAATCTACTTGCCCATCTGCTACAGCAAACAGCACATTTCTAGGCATGTCCCAAATATTTACTCGGCGAGCAGGCGATGCAGTTCTTCTTCGACCGTGCGCACGTAGCGGACGCGGTCGTTGATGCCACGCATAGAGGGATTGCAGCTCTCCATGAGATAAGGATGGCCTACGACGTTGAGCATGTCGCGGTCGTTTTCGTTATCGCCAAACGCCATCATCTCATCGGGCGAAATCCCCAGGGCACGACCGTAATCGGCAAGCGCGGAGCCCTTGCCCGAACCAAAACCGATAAAGTCCGTCCATTCGGTTCCCGACGTCATCACGTCGACACGGTCGCTAAAGAGGCGCTCGAAATAATCCAGGGCCGCCGGCTGATCCACCTCAGGCGTCTGGAAGGCAATCTTAATGACGTCCTCGTCGATGTCCTCGGGACGGTCGACCACCGCCACATCGCAGTGGACCTCATAGCGCAAATGGTCGACGAACGCATCGTTGCCGCTCATGGTGTAGAGGTGCCCCTCACACGAAAGGGTCACGTCGGCATGGGGATACGCAACCACGGCATTCGCGATATCCATAGCAAGGCTGCGCTCCATGGAACGCTTGACAACGGCACGCCCCTCGCTCATCACCAGAGCTCCGTTTTCGCATACATAGGCGAGCTCATCGGCCACCGGGGCAAACAGGTAGCGCAAGCTCGCATATTGACGGCCACTCGCCGGCATAAACACAATGCCGCGACGATGCAGCTCGTCGATGAGCTCAAAGGCCTCGGAACGCGGCTCGCGCTCCCCCGGATGCAGCAACGTGCCGTCCAAATCGCATGCAATCAGCTTGATTCCCTCAAGACCCATATGTTTCCCCCCAAAGCACCTCATCAACAGCAAGACGGACTTTGAATAGTTGCCTCTCAAAGTCCGTCTCACTTATACGCACGTTAACCGCGCGCCTTCTTTACGATCGTAAAGTCGGGAGCCATACTCACAACGGCGTTCGCCGCACTCGACGCAAAGCGCCGGTCCGTATCGAGTTCGCGGGTAACCACCGAGAGCCGAACACCCTCGACGCCTCGGAGCATGCGGCCCAAAACAGGCTGCACCGGCGTATACATGCGCACGGTATGCTCGTCCGAATCGCCTCGGAAAAGCGGCGCGTGCATATTGCCGATCTCCCAGCACGCATGCGCGAGCGCAATCGGGTCCATGCGGTCAACTTCGACCAAATAAACCTCGGCGCTGTGCAGGCGCACGACAACCGCCACGGGCACCATGCCCGAACGGTCGATGGCGAGCACGTCGCCGTCGGCAAGACGACCGCCGTCGGCAGCATCCAGCCGAACATCGACCGTGCGCCCCAGCTCCGTCACGCCCGCAAACGCGCATACATCAGCCTGGTCCCAATCGAGCAGTAGCTCGTCAACTTCAAAGACGCCGCCTAACTTCCGGCGAAGCAGGAGTTCATAGGACGGATCGTTGAGATTTCCCAAGCATGTCGTCGAAACCAAGCGTTCAGGCATACTCTAACCCTCGACCTCGACGAGCTCGATATCAAAGTTGAGGTCCTTGCCGGCCAGCTCGTGGTTGGCGTCGAGCGTCACGGCCTCGGGCGTCACGTCAATGACGACGGCGGGGACGGGCATACCGCTCGGCGTGGATAGGAAGAGCTTCATGCCCTTCTCGATCTGCTCGATGTTGGGAACCTGCTCGGCCGGGAAGGTCAGAACCATCTCGGGATTGTGCTCGCCGTAGGCATCGGCAGCAGGAATGTGCACGGTCTTCTTCTCGCCCACCTGCATGTCGACAACAGCGGCGTCGAAGCCCTTGATCATCTGACCGGCGCCACAGGTGAACTCCAGCGGCTCGCCGCGATCGTAGGAGCTATCGAACTGCGTGCCGTCGTCGAGCGTGCCGCGATAATGAGTCTTGACCTTCTTGCCCTGGTTGGACATGGTAACCTCCGTGATAAGGGCGGCGCATAACGCGGGCCGCCGTGAACATATGGCGCTAACTATACCCTAGTCATACAATTCAAAGACAGTTTGCAAAGAAACGCTGCAACCGGAGGAACCATGGCATATCCCGTATTTGACCTACACTGCGACACCGCCGACCGAATCGGCTGGGCCACGCTCGATCTCGACCTGCGCTTTACCGCCGGCACCGACGGTTATTTCCCCGGCGACGAAACGCATCCGCAAGATTTCGACCTCATCGAGGGCAACGCCTGCGCCATCTCGCTCGCAAAAATCGGCAACACGCCGTGGGCACAGTGCTTCGCCACGTTTGTCCCCGACGAGATTCCCACCGCCCACGCCGCGCGCTTCCAGGCGCAGATCATGGCACATATGAGCGGCCAGGCCATGCTCAACCACGACCGCATGGTCAACGTGCGCAGCGCCGCAGACATTCGCCCCGCGCTCAAGGACGGCAAGGTCGCCTGCATCCACACCATCGAAAACGCCACGTTCTTTGCCGAGGACCCCGCACTGATCGAGGTGCTCAAGAGCCTGGGCGTGCTCATGTCATCGCTCAGCTGGAACGCACAGGGACCGCTCGCGAGCGGCCACGACACCCACGCCGGCCTCACCGCCGCCGGCGTCGAGGCACTTACGCAGATGGAGCACGCCGGCATGATACTCGACGTCTCCCACCTCAACGATGAGTGCTTTGACGAGGTTGTCGCCCACGCCACGCGCCCCTTCGTCGCCAGCCACTCCAACTCCCGTGCGGTTTGCGGCGTCAAGCGCAACCTCACCGACGACCAGTTCCGCACCATTCGCGACATGGGCGGTATCGTCGGCCTCAACTACTGCAGCGAGTTCCTTTCCAACGACGCAACCGACAAGACCGCCGCAGACGTCACCTTCGACCAGCTGGCGGCACATATCGAGCACTGGCTCGACCTGGGCGGCGAGGACGTCATCGCGCTCGGCGGCGACTGGGACGGTGCCACGGTGCCCGCTTTCCTCTCCGATGCCAGCAAGATGCCCGAGTTCCAGAACATGCTTTCCAAGCATTTTGGCAAGACCGTGGTGCAAAAGCTCTGCAGCGACAACGCGCTTGCCTTCTTCGAGCGTTATTAATTTCACATCCCTTGAGCGGGCCGGCATGCCGAACGGTCGACATGCCGGCCCGCCCCCAATCCAAAGGACCGCTTTTGACGCAGCAGTTTACGATTTCCGTACCCCGACCGGATGGGACGCCCATCCCCGTCGTCGTTACCAAAAAGCGCGTCAAGAACTTCAACCTACGCGTTACATCGAGCGGTGAGGTCCACGCCAGCGCACCGCTCGGCGCTACCCGTGAGCGTATCGAAGCGTTTGTAAAGCGCAACAGCGCTTGGATTATCAGCCGACTTGCCCAGCGTGAGCGACGTCAGGCGACGACGCGAGAGCCGCTCAGCCCCTCGTCCATCATTGCACTATGGGGCAAGCCCATCACGGTACAGGATGCGCTCGATCACAACTTTGCATCACCCGCACCGCGACCCAAACAGGCCACCTTCGCAAGTTTTATGGGTACCGATGAATCGGACGAAGGCCCACAAGCCCAGCGGCGCGCAATCCTCGACGGCCTAACGTCCGATGAGCTCCAAGCCCACATCGACCAGCTCTATACGTCCGAGGTCACATCGGCGCTGCACGATATGGTGCACGCATACGAAATCGCAATGGGTGTCGCCGTTTCCCGCGTTTCCGTACGCAGCATGAAAACGCGTTGGGGCTCCTGCACGCCCAAATCCGGCGCCGTTCGCATCGCACGAGAACTTGCCGCCTACCCCGTCGAATGCCTCGACATGGTTGTCGCCCACGAGCTCGTCCACTTGCTCGAGCCAAGCCACAATCAGCGGTTTCACGCCCTGCTCGACACGTACTGCCCCAACAATAGAGCACTGTCCCAGCGGCTCAAGCAGCCACCCCTCAACAAGCCCTAGCGTCGACTAGCGCACGCGCTCGATCTCGACACCGCAGCTTGCCAGGGGAAGACCGACGGGCGCCCAAGGCTTATCGAGCTTAACACGCACGCCAAGCATCAGGGGGTAACGACGTAGCAGCATCTGGGCCACACCCTCGGCTGCAGCCTCGATAAGCTTAAACGTATGCTCACGCAGATAGCCATCGACATCGTGGCACACCGAGCCGTAGTCAATCGAGGCGTCCAGGTTATCGTGCTCCCCCGCTGCACGCAGGTCGGCATAGAGCACCAAGGACACGATGAACTTCTGGCCCAGCGCGTTCTCTTCGGGATACACGCCGTGGTTGGCAAAGACCTCGAGACCGTCGATAGTAATGCGATCGGCATGGCGAAGATCGTCATAGCTCACGTGGGGCACCGCCGTTGCGGTGGATATTTCGCCCCTTCCACGGCGAGCGAGCTCGGCGCCTTCAGTCCTGGTTGCATTCTCGGGCAGCTTCTTGTTACTCATCGCGATCGTCTCCTTCGTTTAGAACCCCGACCGCGCAAACTAACTACACGCGAATCGACAGGTTCTTTTTATCATCGCTCCAGTTGCAAGCATTGCGCGCGGGGCATGCAAAGCAGGCGCGCGACGCTTTGTCGGCTGCATAGAGCAAGCGCTCAAGCGGTTGGCTGTTCACGCGCAGTTTTCGATGGCCCAGAATGGCCGTCTTAATGGCTGCGGCATCGGCCGGCTCAAACGCCACGTCATCGGGCATGCCGCCGAGTATTGCATCAGCGACGCGTTCGCTTGCAACATCATGGGATATACCCGATTCATACTGTTCATCTTTGCCGATATCGTGAAGAAGTGCCGTGGCATAGATGACCTCGCGGTCAAATTCGAGCTGTTCCTCGAGATTCTTAATCCACATAATGCGCGCGACATCCAGCAGATGGTCAATACCGTGGCGGCAAAAGATGCGCCCCGATTCCAACTGTGCAATGTTGCCCAGGTGCCGCCGGAACAGCCCGTTGGCACAAATGTAATCAATGCGAGGCATGGAGCCAAAGGGAGTCAGGCCCGAAGCCATAAAGCCGCGACGCGGCGTCCCCTCATCGGTCTTCGATGTAAAGTCGTTGACGACTCTCATGGTTAGCGGCCCAGCATCCTAAAGAACCGCTCCTCGAGCGCGGGATCGGTCTCAAAGACGCCGCGGCGAGCGAGCGTCACGGTCTTGGTGCCGGGCTTTTGCACGCCGCGCATGGTCATGCACATATGCTCGGCTTCCATCAGCACAATCGCCCCTTGGGGAGCAAGATATTCCATGAGGGCATCGGCAACCTGTGCGCACAGCTGCTCCTGAAGCTGCAGACGACGGGCATAGACCTCAACCGTGCGAGCAAGCTTAGACAGACCCGCCACGCGACCGTTAGGGATATAGCCGATCGCAGCCTTGCCATAAAACGGCAGCAGATGGTGCTCGCACAGCGAGTAAAACGTAATGTCTCGCTCGATAACCAAATCGTTCGAAGCGACAGCGAAAGTTTTGGACAGGTGCTCCTCGGCACTCTGGTCCATACCGCCGGCAATCTCACCATACATACGGGCGACGCGCGCCGGCGTCTCCAGCAGGCCCTCGCGAGTTGGGTCCTCGCCTATACCTTCAAGTAGCAGCTTAATGGCAGTCTCGACTTTTTCCTGATCGACCATCTGGGCCTCACTTTTTTCGATTTCGTGTTCGCGCTATGGTACCACGCCCTCCGGCATCGGCCACAAGCTACATAGTATGGGTCGAATAGACCGGATCGTCTCGCCAAAGCTCCACGGCGTCGCAAAGCGCAACGTTCTCACGCTCGGCACGGGCACGCGTGGCGTTCATATCAATCACGCGCTGATTGCTCGAGCCCCTAAAGCGCAACGAGATATCATACAAATCCTGAACGAACGGACCGTCCACCAACATATCGAGGCAGGCGAGAATGCGGTCCGTCACCTCGGTATGGTGACGACCACCCGGCATAAGCTCCTCGAGTACGTCGCCGGTAAAGCACCAAATGGTCTTCCCCGACCCCGCAGGATAGGCCGCACGCACGCGTTCGATAAAGTCAACGAGCCCCGCCTGGTTCTCGGGTTCCATAGGCTCCCCGCCCAGAATCGTCAGGCCATCGATAAAGGGATGGTCGAGACTCTCGATAATCTTATCCTCGACGGCGTGATCGAACGGCTCGCCCGCAGCAAAGTCCCACGCGACCGCGTTAAAGCAGTTCTTGCACCCACGACGGCACCCGCTCACAAACAGAGAAGTACGAACGCCTTCCCCATCAGCAATGTCGAAATACTTAATGTTCGCGTAGTTCATAAGTAACTCTCCCGGGAGGCCGGGACATATTATCCCGTCCTCAAACATTCTCGGCCTGCGGCCTGCGAAACTGCGGGCGGGACGATATGTCCCGGCCTCATGCAAAGGGTAACTCAATGAACGAAGCGAACATCGAGTATAGGGTTCAAGGTCCAATAAAAACTGTGTTGCAGCCCAACCGTCATCGCAAGCAAAGCGTTGTTGCAAGTCAACTCATTTCCGCAAAGAACTTCGAGGAGTGAGCAGACCGCATGCTGCATCTCAGCTACATCAACTTGACTGCCCCGTAGCGAGGCCCCGGACCTTTGCTCGTATGAGTTCCGCACGAACAGGAGGCGCCAGTGGCGCCTCCGTCGTGAGCCAGGACTGTTCGAAATAGCGAGTAAAGGTCCGGGGCCTCGCTACGGGGCAGCCTGGGATGGTTATTAGAGATGCAGCACGCGGTCGCGGATCTCCTCGGTTCGGCCCTGGTTCCAGAATTGGGTACCGATGTAGCCGCACGTACGACGGGCGACGTTCATCTTCTCCTGGTCACGATTGCCGCAATTGGGGCACTCCCACACCAGCTTGCCATCGTCCTCGACAATCTTAATCTCGCCATCGTAGCCGCACACCTGGCAGTAGTCGCTCTTGGTGTTGAGCTCGGCGTACATGATGTTGTCGTAGATGTACTGCATCACGCGAACGACAGCCTTGAGGTTGTCCTGCATGTTGGGAACCTCAACGTAGGAGATAGCACCGCCCGGCGAAAGCTGCTGGAACATGCCCTCAAACTTAAGCTTGTCGAAGGCATCGATCTCCTCGGACACGTGGACGTGATAGCTGTTAGTGATGTAGCCCTTGTCCGTCACGCCCGGGATAATGCCAAAACGGCGCTGCAGGCACTTGGCGAACTTGTAGGTCGTCGACTCCAACGGCGTGCCGTACAGCGAGAAATCGATGTCGCTCGCAGCCTTCCACTCCGCGCACTTGTCGTTCATGCGCTGCATGACGGCCATAGCAAACGGCGTGCCCTCCTTCTCGGTGTGGCTGTGACCCGTCATGTACTTGACGCACTCATACAGACCGGCATACCCCAGGCTGATGGTGGAATAGCCGCCCACGAGCAGCTTATCGATCGTCTCGCCCTTCTTCAGACGCGCCAGGGCGCCGTACTGCCAAAGAATCGGCGCGGCATCCGAAAGCGTGCCCATCAGGCGCTCATGACGGCACAGCAGGGCACGATGGCACAGCTCAAGGCGCTCGTCGAAGATCTTCCAGAACTTGTCCATGTCCTGATGCGAGCTCAGTGCGACATCGGGCAGATTGATGGTCACAACACCTTGGTTAAAGCGACCATAGTACTTAGGCTTGGTCGGGTCATAGTTCAGCGCGTTGGCGACGTTGTTAAAGCCGTTGCCCGAACGGTCGGGCGTCAGGAAACTGCGGCAACCCATGCAGGTGTAGCAATCGCCGTTGCCGGCGGTCTCGCCCTTCGACAGCTTGAGCTCGCGCATCTTCTTCTCGGAGATGTAATCGGGCACCATGCGCTTGGCGGTGCACTTGGCAGCCAGCTGGGTCAGATAGAAGTACGGGGAATTCTCGTGAACGTTATCGTCCTCGAGTACATAGATAAGCTTGGGGAATGCCGGGGTAATCCACACGCCGGCCTCGTTCTTAACGCCCTCATAGCGCTGGCGAAGCGTCTCCTCCACGATCATGGCAAGGTCGTGCTTCTCCTGAGGCGTACGGGCCTCGTTAAGATACATAAAGACCGTCACGAACGGCGCCTGACCATTGGTGGTCATAAGGGTCACGACCTGATACTGAATCGTCTGGACACCGCGACGAATCTCGTCACGCAGGCGGTCCTCAACGACTTCACGGACCTTCTCGGCAGATGCAGAGACACCGAGCTCCTCAAGCTCGCGAGCGACCTCGCCGCGAATCTTTTGACGGCTCACCTCAACGAACGGGGCGAGATGGGTCAGCGAGATGGACTGGCCGCCATACTGGGAGGAAGCAACCTGGGCGATGATCTGCGTCGCGATATTGCAGGCGGTCGAGAAGCTGTGCGGCTTCTCGATCAGCGTGCCCGAGATAACAGTGCCGTTCTGGAGCATGTCCTCCAGGTTCACCAGGTCGCAGTTATGCATGTGCTGGGCAAAGTAGTCGGAATCGTGGAAATGGATCAGGCCCTCATTATGGGCATCCACGATCTCCTGGGGCAGCAGCACGCGCTGGGTCAGGTCCTTGGAAATCTCGCCGGCCATATAGTCGCGCTGAACGGAGTTGACGGTCGGGTTCTTGTTGGAGTTCTCCTGCTTGACCTCTTCGTTATTGCACTCAATTAGCGACAGGATCTTGTCATCGGTCGTGTTCTTCTGGCGCTTCAGGCTCTGAACATAGCGATAGATGATGTAGTGGCGGGCCACTTCGTAGCAGTCGAGACGCATAATCTCGTCCTCGACCAGATCCTGAATCTCCTCGACCGACACGGTGTGGCCCGCGTTCTCGCATGCCTCGGCGACGTTTTGCGCCGCATAAACCACCTGGCGGTCGGTAAGACGAGAGCCCTCCTCGACCTCCAAGTTGGCGGCGCGAATCGCATTGACAATCTTATCGATGTCAAAGACAACCTCGGTGCCGCTGCGCTTGATGATCTTCATCCTCTTGCCTCTTTCGCGTCGTAGTCTCATTGCGTTTCAGAGCCAAACGATGCTCGGCAGGGCTTGCCCCTGTCTTGCGGCGCCGTCGCGCAATCTGTGTTCTCGATAAACCATAGGTCCTCATGCGGACAATCCTCGCGGCCGATCAAGCGGCTCAAAGGCGTGTCCAAATGGGACGAACAAGGTCTTCGTTCTCTGTCCGCCATCTATCATACGACAAAGACGCACCTATATCCTGTATTCTTTTTTTAGGTCAAACACAACATATAGTGTTTCAGCAGGTCAAAG
>CABQMF010000036.1 GCA_902465265.1 uncultured Collinsella sp.
GAAACGAAAGGGCGCTGACCTTCTGGTCGCGCCCTTGAAGTTGAACGTCAGATTGGCGTGAATGCGGCTCGCGCAGCGTCGGCCGGTCCGCCGTTCGGCAGAACGGCGGAACCAATTAGTCTACGGGGTGGTAGAAAGTATCGACGACCGTTTGCTTTACGTTGTCCTGGTCCAGGTAGAACTCGGCGAAGGTGTCGCCCTGCTGCATGGTGCCCTGCAACGTCACGGCATCAAACGAAGTCAGGCCGTGCTCGAGCATCGTGGTCGCTAGATAGCTGAACTCATCGAGACCCAAATTGGTCCACGTATAGTCGCCCATGGCCTGATACAGGCTGATGAGCATGGCGGGGTTGCTCTTGGCACTGCTGAGCACCTTCGATGCAAACGCCTGCACGTAGCTCACCTGGCGCGCTGTACGATCCAGCGAAGACGTCAGATTCGTCGTGTCGCGCCACTGCACATACTTTTCCGCCGTTGTACCAAACAGCGTGGTCTCCTGGCCCTCGACAACCGACGTGCCCGGCACAGTCTGCGTAGGCACCAGCGTCACGCCACCGATGGAGTCATTAATGGGAGCCACGCCCTCGATATTGAGCGTGTAGTAATAGTCGACCGGAATGTTATCGAGCACGCGCGAGGCAGCGGCGGCCGTCAGTACCGATGAGTTGTCGCCATCGGTGCCATAGGCAAATTGCAGGCACAGTTGCTCGGTCACCTGGCCGGCAAACGAACCATTGGAATACGTATCTACGGCAACCATGCTGTCACGCGGGATGATAATGCCGCGGGCCTCGCCCGTGTCGGTATTAAGCGCTACGACCATCACGGTATCGGACTGGCCCTTCTGGGTGCCGTCATCGTTATTGCGGCCATCAAAGCCGATAAACGCCACCGTGGCCATATGCTTGTTGAGCGCACACTTCTTGCCGTTATAGGTAATGGTGTCGCCCTTGGCCTTAATGACCTTTTCGGTCTTTTCCTCAATCTTCTTTTTGCCTTGGTTCACGCTGCGATTCACAAAGCCCCAGCCGGCAGCAGCAACCGCACCAATCACGAGCAGCACGATCAGCAGCGTGCGGATACGGCGGCGGCGCTTGATGCGCTTAATCGACTCTTTGGAGCGTCGACGACGCTGAGGTCCCGCCTCATCAAGCGAAGGCCACTCTGCCTCATCAACAGGCTGCGCCGCAGCTTCATCGGTCTTTGCCGATGCATCGGACGGATCCTCGGCCTTGCTCTGGGATTTATCGTCAGGTTGAGGCGTCGGAGTGCCTTTGGTCTCCCATTGAGGCTCGACAGGCTCCGCCGCATCCTGAACCTGCTGCTCGGGATTGTTTACTTGATTTTCGTCGGGATCCACCGCATCGATAAAGTGCTTGCCACGGGGGTTCATGACTATTTTGTCTCCTGGTCGCTTGTTAACACACCGCTCACAATATAGCGCGAGTTGCCCTGCGAGCTATCGAGCATGCAGGTGCTCAACTGCACAATCTTACTATCTGCATCAAGTGTCACGCCGTCACGTACATTTTTGAGCAATGCGTCCGGATTACAGACCGAATTAAAATAGTCCTGGCGCACGGCAGGGTCGGCAAAGTTAAACGAGTTGAGAATGTGGCGATCGTCATATTGATAGGCCGAGACAATCTTGTACTTCAGAATATGGCCCGGCGTGTAGATATAGAACTCGGTGTTCTCGTTAAAGAAGTCCGCGTCCTCAAAGTTATGCAAGTTGTGGAACACACCGCCGTTCACATGGCCGTAGATCACCGTGACGGGATCGCTAAAGTCGCGCGCGTTTGCCATCTGGCTAAATGCTGTGCCATACGGGTCGTACTTGCCGTCCTTGTCGTGGTCCAGATAAAACAGGTCGTCCGTCGTACTCTGCAGCAAGGGCGTGTTGATATCCGCACCCGGAATGTAGAGCCACGCATAGATATCGGCATTCTCTTGAATGAGCGGAGCGAAGTCGATGGGGTTGTCCGGCAGCTCCTTGCCCTTTGATTCGACCTTCGTGGCGGGCTTGCCTGTTGCACTCATCTCCTCGGCGCGCTGCTGCTCTAGATGATTCATGTAGAGCACGTAGCCGCCGCAGCCGACTGCAACCAGTAACAACACTACGAAAACGCCCTTGAGTATCGTGGCGCGACGCTTTTTGTCCGAGTCGCCCATATGCTTGACTTCCATATGCTTGCCCTGCGGCTGCTGTGCCATGGTGTTCCCTTACCCTGTAAATCGGTCAAAAAAAGGACCCGCACAAGTACGGGTCCTCAAATCTTACGGTTGAAACCGTGTGTGTGTGCTAGTTGTTCTTGCGAAGAGCAACAAAAGCGCAGGCGGCGCCAGCAGCGGCAACAGCAGCCACAGCGGCAACGGCGGTGGTGTTCACACCGGTGGCCGGGGACTTAGCACCGTTGTCGGTGGTAGCAGCGCCAGCAGCGGTCTTCTCAGCCACGATGGTGTAGGTGGAGAGCTTGGTGACCTTAAAGACAACGTTACCGTTGTTGTCGGCGGTCAGGTTCAGGGTCTCCTTGCTACCGTCGTTGTGCTGGACATAGACGGTAACCTTAGCGTTGGCGTAGGCCTTGCCAAGGGTGAAGGTGACGGTCAGCGGGTTGGACTCAGAAACGGTACCCTCGACGGTCTCGGTGATCTCGAAGGAAGCGACCACGTTGGCGCCGGCAGGGGTGCCCTCGGCGTTCTTGGTGGTGGAAGCAACCTTGACGTTAGCGTTGTTAACGCTGGCGGTCACGTTGTTGGCGCCGGTGGCGGTGGTGTTGGCAGGGCTCGGGGCGGCGAAAGCAGCCACGGGCAGAGCCAGGGCAAGAGCGAGAACGCTCAGTGCTGCCATGAATCTCTTCTTCATGTTAGGTACTCCTCAACTTGCAGCTTGTGGACTTTTAAGTGCCTAGTAGTATAGCTTTTTTTACAAATTGTGACTAATGAGTTCTATATGAGGTGGCGCGCGCAGACGTGGTGTAAGAGCGTCCTGTGAGGTCCGTCGCTGCAAGTCCCGATGTTACTCCTTCTTGAGGCCGCGCTTCTCGACTATCTCGTCCACTATCTCCCTGGCGCGCCGCCCGAGCGCGCGGCGCCTCCCCTCTGTCGGGGCCGGCCTGTCCGCGGGCTCGGCGAAGCCCTCGGCGGCCGAGGCCTCGGAGAACACGCGCTGCTGGGACCACTGCCCCTCGGTCTCCATGAGGCTCGCGCACGTCAGGCGCAGCATCGACTCCCTCGAGGGGAAGGACTGCACGACCCTGTAGCGGCGCTTGATCTCGCGGTTGGCGCGCTCCTGGACGTTGTTGGTGCGGAGCTTGGCCCAGTGCGCCCTGGGGAAGGCCGTGAACGCCAGCGCGGAGTCCTCGGCCTGCTCGAAGACCTCGCCGGCCCTGGCGGACACCGACGCCACCCAGGGCGCCGCCTCGGCCCACACGCAGCGCGCGAGGTCGGGGTCGTCCTGGTAGACCGCGGCGTGCACGAGGTCCCTGACGGCCGCCTTGGAGTCCTCGGGCCTGCCCGAGCAGGCGCTCTGGAGGTTGCGCTGCAGGTGCGTCACGCAGCGCTGCCAGGCGCAGCCCTGGAACAGGCGCGAGACGGCGGCCACGAGCCCGGCGTGGCTGTCGGAGACCACGAGGCGAACGCCGGCCAGCCCGCGCTCGCGCAGCCCGCCGAGGAATGCCGCCCAGGAGTCCTCGCTCTCGGTGTCGACCGCGTCGCAGCCCAGGAAGTGCTTGCGCCCGTCGGCGCCCAGCCCGATCGCGGTCACGACGCCCTGCGAGACGACCGACGAGCCGACCCTGCAGCTCATGTAGGTGGCGTCGAGCCACAGGTAGCAGCACGGCGTGCCCGAAAGGTCGCGGCGGCGGAACTCCGCACCTCGGCGTCGAGGTCGGAGCAGAGGCTCGAGACCTCCGAGCTCGACAGCGAGGATATGCCCAGCTTGGACGCCACACGCTCGACCTTGCGGGTGGACACGACGCACACGTACATCTCCTGCACGATGGCGGCCACCGAGGTGTCGACGCGCGACCATCGCGCGAGCATGCCCTCGGGGTAGTAGGTGCCGTGCCTGAGCTTGGGTATCTCGAGCTCCACGTCGCCCACGGCGGTCTTGAGCGACCTGGGGCGGTAGCCGTTGCGGCCGTTCTCCCTGCCGTCGCTGCGCTCGTTGCGGCTCGCGCCGCACATCTGCTGGGCCTCGGAGTCCATCAGCGCGTTCATCACGCTGCCCAGCATCCTGCACGCGAACTCGCGCGCGTCGCCGCACTCCTGCCAAAGCCTCGCCGCCTCGAGGGCCTCGTCGCGGCCGAGGCGCAGTACACTCTCTTCTTGGGGCATCGCCTTTCCTTCCATTCGTCACCTTCATTACTCCAACGACGAATTCTAGGCGGTGTCCCCTCCCTTTCAAGAAAGGGCGGAGGCGGGGCATGCCCCGCCTCTTACACCACATCTCTGTGCGCCACCCTATATGAAACAGTATTGCTGCTTTTTTGCTCACTCATTGGTCCCAAACAGCGACTTAGTGTGATGGTTCTGTGACTTATTGGCCTTGTGTCACGGGCGTGACCTGCGAACCCGCGCCGTTTGCACTGGTTTCGCTAACCTCGCTGTCCGTATCCTCGCCCTCATCCTTTTGGGCAGCGGCGATCGTTGCGGCAGCGGCAACAATACCGCGCTGAGGCGCCACGCCCGTCTGTGTCTGAGCGCCCTCGACAAGCTCCGTGCCGGCATGCGCGAGCTCAGCAGACTTGAACATCGCGCTCAGGTCGACCCCGCCGCCGGCGTAACCAAGCGCGGCAAGTGCGATCACAATCACCGCAACAACGACCGCAATCGGAACATAGCGATGCCAACCAGCAGGATTGAGCCCACTGCGGCGAGCCGCACCGCGGCTGATATAGCCCAGCGTTCCGTCGTGCTTGAGCTTAGAGCCCACCACGCGCTTGCGCCCCCACAGCGTCGACTCGGCCTGCATGGCCAAGCGAGCGCTTGCCGAAGGATAGCCGTATTTGGTGCGCTTGAACGAACCGTCGAACCCCGACGCGTGCTTGCCCCACGTCCGGGACGTCGTGCGGCGGTTAACTGGAGCCGCGCTCCGTCTATTCCGGTTTGGTTTTGAAGTCTCCGCCATACGCCCCCGCACGCCGTAACACAATCGAAACATTACTGCTTTGGACTGTAGCACACGCGCTGCACGCGGTCACGGGCACCTCGCTCAGCGGTCGTCGTCCTTCAGCAAGCGCCACAGGGTCGTGCGGCTTATTCCCAGCACCTCGGCAGCGCGGGTCCGGTTGCCCTGAAGGTAGCCTACGACCAACCGCGCGATGTCGCGTTCGGTATCGGCCAGTGGACGCAGGATATACAGGTCGCTGTCGAGCGTCGGAGCGCCAAAGGTTGCGGTTTTGATGACGTCCTCCTGGGCGAGCACCTCCTCCGCCACCGCGCGCTCCGCCACACCCGACCCTACTAATATATAGAGTCGTTCCGATACCTCGCGAAGCTGCAGATAGTTGCGTGGCCAGCGATAGCCGTTGAGCGTCGAGGCAGCCTCCTCGGACATACTCGGAGTGGCAGTTCCAAAGACATCTGACAGATATGACAAATACTGCGCAACCTTTTTCGATACGCCACCCTGCTCGGCAATCGCAGGCGCCACACTTACTGCGCACGCCAAGCGCTCGGTTACAAAAGCGGCCTGATCGCTTTCGCCACCGCCCGGCATATCGTTTGCCGTCAGAACCACATGGCAACGCGCGGCCAGCGCTGTGTCGGTCATCGTGGAGACAAGCTCGCGCAGACGCTGCGGCGAAAGTGCATGCCAACCGTCAATACAAAGGGTCAGCCCTGCCTGGAACAGCGGCGATTCCGAGCTTTTGAGCAGATGGCGCCAGCCGCGATCTGTGAGCTCGTCAAGCGCCACGGACACAAAGGGTTCGTCAGCATAAGGCCCATCCAGATAGAGGCGTTTTGCAATCTCTGCCTGGCCAGCACCCAGCTCGCCCTCCAACATGAGGGGCACGCCGCGGGCATAGCTTTCGCAGACGGGGCCAGCGACCGCAGCGGCACCCTCGACAATGCCGTACGCGCTTGCCTCGTAGCGCGCCTCGACCTCATCTGCGTTAAGCCACTCAATACCCGCGTGCGCCGCCGCACCGTGCACCTCGCGGACCACGACCACCCAAAGCGCGCCGTATTCCTTGGCGACCGGACGCACCGTGAGGCTCAAACGCCCTCCCGCATGCCCCATCACCAGGCGCGTGCCGTTGCCCACGCGCCCCAGGCGCTCGGCGACAAATGCCGCGACATCTTGCTCGAGTGCGACATCATCCATGGTCGAAATCGCCACGCGTCCATGCCCATCGATTGCCAACGCCGAGGCCCCGGCAGCAGCCAAGGCCTCGATCAAGATTTGTAGCTTGGCGTCACTGTTCATATTGCGCCCCGTCCTCGGCGCCACGCCGCCGGCGACGGCCGCGCGGGCGAGTGTTTCAAAATTGAACGATATTGCTCACCAAACACTATAGGGCAGAAGCCGCCGTCCTGCGAGTATATGAGTTGCCCCGCACCGCCATCCTGGCGGGGCGATAAGAGCTCTTCGGGACCTATAAACCTGCGGACAAGCCATACCCGCAAGAGCTCCTATCGCTCCACCGCGGACATGCGCTCGCCAGCACGCAGCACGCAAATAAGCTACTTCTCTACCAGATTCCCAGCACGTGCTGCATTCCCAAACTCATGCACGCAATGCCAATCCAGCAGCAAAAGCCCAATGCGATGGGCTTGCCGCCCTTTTTGACCAGCTCGACGATATCGGTATTAAAGCCAATAGCCGCCATAGCCATCACGATAAAGAACTTCGACAGCTCCTTGATGGGCGCCGTAATAGATGCAGGAAGCTGAAGCACCGTGGTGATTACGCTCGCCAGCACAAAGAACAGCACGAACATGGGAAACGCGCGTTTAAGCGAGAACGTGCTTTTGGCGTCGCCGCCGGCCTTGCGCGCCAGATGCATCTGCCAGCATGCGAGAACCAACGTAATGGGAATAATGGCCAGCGTCCTGGTGAGCTTGACCACCGTGGCGCTTTCGAGCACATTGGCGCCGGGATGCATACTGTCCCAGGCGCTCGCCGCAGCCGTTACCGACGAGGTGTCGTTGATGGCAGTGCCGGCAAACAAGCCAAAGCCCTCGTTGGTCAGCCCGAGCATGCCGCCGAGCGTCGGAAACACGAGCGCCGCGATAACGTTAAACAGGAAGATGACCGAAATAGCCTGGGCAATCTCGCGATCGTCGGCATCGATGACGGGCGCGGTCGCGGCGATGGCAGAACCGCCGCAAATCGACGAGCCCACACCCACAAGCGTCGCGATCTTGCCCGGCACGTTCATAACGCGGCAGAGCACGAAGGCGATGACAAGCGAGGTCGAGATCGTCGCCACGATAATCGGCAGCGACTGAGCGCCTTTGGACAGAATCTGCGAGAGGTTCATGCCAAAGCCAAGCAGGATTACCGCGTACTGCAAGACTTTTTTAGACGTATAGGTGACACCGGCGGCAAGCTGTTCGCGACGATTCTTGGGAAAGACGAGCGCCAGGACCATACCAAAGAGGATGGCGAACACCGGCCCGCCGACCACCTCAACCTGTTTGCCGAGCAACGTCGCGGGGATGGCGACGATCAGGCAGAACAAGACGCCCTTCCAGCGCTCGCGTACGATATTCGCCAGTTGCATATGGGATTCCTTCTTTCTATTTCACGCTTGCGACGGCTTATGATACGGCAACATTGAGCACAACTCTGCGCAAACAAAGACTAAGATGCCGCAATAGTTCTCGGACGACAGCCGAATTACCCACCGCGGAGAGCTGATTCGCGGCATAATTAACAGCTGATATATGAGTGTGATAGAACGGTTGTGAGGCACTATGGAAGAATCGATGCACGTCGGCGAGCAGGAAACGAGCCTGCAGGACCAGTCCTACCACACCATTCGACGCAAAATCGTCTACCTGGACTACAAGCCGGGCGAAAAGCTGGGCGTCAAGCAGCTTTGCGACGACCTGGATATGGGGCGCACCCCTGTGCGCGAGGCGCTGGTGCGTCTGGCGCAAGAGGGCCTGGTTCGTACCGTGCCCCAAAGCGGCACCTATGTCTCGCCCATCAACCTCACTCTTGCCGAGAGCGCCTGCTACATTCGCGAGCACCTGGAAAAGCAGGTGATTGTGGAGTGCTGCGCCCGCGCCACCTCGGCAGGCATCGAGCAGCTCGACCGAGCCATCGCGCTGCAGGAAAAGACCATGGCCGAGGAGGATCGCATCGGCTTCTTTTTAAGCGACAACCTCATGCACCGCATGATCTTTAGCATCGCGTGCCGCAGCACCGTATGGTCGTGGCTCGAAGAGACCAATGCCGACCTGGAGCGCTTCCGCTGGCTGCGCGCCGCCACGCAGACGCTCGACAATCAGGAGATTGTTAACGAGCACAAGCAAATCCGCCGCGCCATCGCCGGCCGCGACCCCATCGAGGCGAGCTTTTTGGTCAGCAAGCACCTGCATATGATGTTCCGCAACCAAACCGAGGTCCTGGACCAGTTCCCCGAGTACTTCGAGACCAGCAAGCTCCGCTAACATGCCAAAACCACCACAAAGGGGACAGGCACCTTTGTGGTGGTTTTTCCGCACAACTAAGGCCCGGCTCCGTCTGATGACGCGGAGCCGGGCCTTAGTTGTTAGGATGGCGGAACCAACTATTCCACGGTCACGCTCTTAGCGAGGTTTCGGGGCTGGTCGACGTCGCAGCCGCGCAGAATGGCGACCTCGCGGGCGAGCAGCTGCAGCGGGACGCTCGCCGTGATGGGGCTGAACACGTCGCGGACGGCCGGCACGCGGATGATACAGTCGGCGATCTTGTTGATCTCCTCGTCGCCCTCGGTGGCAACGACGATGACCTTGGCACCGCGCGCCTTGCACTCCATAAGGTTCGACACGGTCTTGTCGTAGGTGGCACTCTTTGTGGCCACGGCGATGACGGGGAAGCCTGGATCGATCAGCGCGATGGGACCGTGCTTCATCTCGCCGGCAGCATACGCCTCGGCATGCAGGTAGCTGACTTCCTTGAGCTTGAGTGCGCCCTCGTAGGAGATGGCAGCGCCCATACCGCGGCCCACGAACAGCGCCGACTGCGCGTCCTTGCACAGCAGGGCGGCCTCGTGCACGGCCTCGGTCTGGGTAACCAAAATCCACTGGACCTGCTCGGCCGTATCGGAAAGTTCGCGGAACAGCATGCGCGCCTGCTTGGTGGTCAGACGGTACTTAACCTGCGCCAGCAGCAGAGCAAGCAGCGTCAGGCTCACAACCTGGCCGATGAAGCTCTTGGTCGAGGCGACCGCGATCTCCTTGTTGGCCTTGGTATAGATGACGCCGTCGCTCTCGCGCGCCACGGGGCTGCCCACTACGTTGGTGATGCCAAAGACCTTGGCGCCCTTGATGCGCGCATCGCGAATGGCGGCGAGGGTATCGGCCGTCTCGCCCGACTGGGACACGGCAACGACGAGCGTCGTCGGCGTGATGATGGGGTTGCGATAGCGGAACTCGCTGGCAGCCTCAACCTCGGTGGGAATGCGAGCCCAGCCCTCAATAAGGTTCTTTGCGATGAGGCCGGCGTGATAGCTGGTGCCGCAGGCGATCACGTAGACACGGTCGATGTCGTTGAGCTCCTCGAGGGACAGGCCCAGCTCATCGATGTCGAGCTCGCCGGCAGGCGTCATACGGCCAACCAGCGTGTCGCGCACGACGCGCGGCTGCTCGTGGATCTCCTTGAGCATAAAGTCGGGATAGCCGCCCTTTTCGGCCATGTCCAGATCCCAATCGATGTGGGTGACCTTGGGCTCGATGACATTGCCGGCCTCGTCGGTGTACTCGACGCCCGCAGGCGTAAGCTTGGCAAACTGACCGTCCTCGAGCACCACGACATCGCGGGTGGCGTCGATGAGCGCGATGACGTCGGAGGCAACGTAGGAGCCGGTCTCGCCCACGCCGACCACGATCGGGGAATCCTTGCGGGCAACGGCGATCACGCCAGGCTCGTCGGCGCACACGGCGGCCAAGCCATAGGCGCCTACCACGTGGGTGCAAGCCTCGCGCACGGAGGCCATCAGGTCGTGCGTCTCGGCATAGGCCTCTTCGATCAGATGCGCGAAGACCTCCGTATCGGTCTCGCTCTTAAAGTGATGGCCGCGGCCCTCCAGCTCCTCGCGCAGTTCGGCGAAGTTCTCGATAATGCCGTTGTGGACGATGGCGATGCGACCGTCGCGGCTGGTGTGGGGATGAGCGTTAACGACGGAGGGCTTGCCGTGGGTGGCCCAACGGGTGTGGCCGATACCGCAAGTTGCGTCGCTATCGATATTGGAAAGCTCGCTCTCCAGGCCCGCGACCTTGCCCACGCGGCGGATAACGTCGAGGTGCGCCGCGGCGCCCTCGCCCACCTCGAGCGCGACGCCCGAGGAGTCATAGCCGCGATACTCCATGCGCTTAAGGCCTGTGACCAGGATGTTCTTTGCAATATCAGAGCCGGTGTAGCCAACAATTCCGCACATAGGATAAATCCCTTCGTTCGCGTGACTGCAAGACGTCCACGCACGGAAGGCGCTGAGACGTATAACGTTCGAGTATTGTACTCACGCAAGCGCAAGCTGATATACCAGAAGTGGTATCTTAACTTGGATACCACTCGATACACACACGTCCAGCCGGTCCAAACCACCACAATGGGGACAGGCACCTTTGTGGTGGTTTGGACCGAGGCGGCGGCCTATCCCGGCGAAAGATCTCGATCTGTAACATCTGGGCCGCAATAAGCCGGCTGGGTGTTACAGATCGAGACATTACGGTTCGGCCTCTGCACTATGTCTCGATCTGTAACAGGAAGAGCCGGTTTTGCCGTCCAGATGTTACAGATCGAGACAATTGAAGGTCCGGGCAGCTCAAACCGCCACAAAGATGCCTGTCCCCTTCGTGATGGTCGCGCTGGCAACAGCGTTTTCCCAGATAAAACCTGCCAAAATAAACCTGTCCCCAATTGGCAGGTTTTGACACCCTAGGGGCGGGCGATGCTACAATCTGGCTTGTACTTGAAACGCATCAAAGGGGCCGCTATGGCAAAGGTTAAAATCAGTGATGTCGCGCGCGAGGCAGGGGTTTCGCTGGGCACGGTTTCCAACGCACTCAACCACCCCGAAAAGCTGCGCCCCGAGACCCTCAAACTCATCAACGAGACCATCAATCGCCTTGGCTACCTGCCCAACCAAAGCGCCCGTCAGCTCGCAGGCGGCACCACCAAGTCCTTTGGCCTGGTCCTTCCCCGTCTCGACCACGGTTTTTCGCTCCAAATTGCCAGCGGCGCCCATAACGAGGCCCGCAAGCACGGTTACGACCTGCTCATCGCCAACGCCGATAACGACGATATTCTCCAGGACCATTACCTGCGCTACTTTATGGGCACGCAAATGTCCGGCGTCATGGTTCAGCCCATGGCGTCCCCCGACTGGCGTCCCGCAACGACCAAGATGCCCGTGCCGATCGTCCATCTGGACATCCACTGCTCCGAGCCCGGTTACTACGTGGCCGCCGACAACGAGGCGCAGGGGCGCATTATCGCCGAGCTCGCCATCGCCCGCGGCGCACGCTATATCACCGTTGTGGGCAGAGCGGCATTCATGCAGCTCACCCTGCGCGTACTTGGCATTCACAAGGCCCTCGCCCTGCATCCCGATATCAAAATTGAAGTCATTGACGCCGGAGAGTGGAATACCGCAGCCGACGGCTACAGCATTGGCGCTCAGATTGCCGGGCGCCCTGCCGACGAACGCCCCGATTTTGTCGTCGGCCTGACCGACGTGTTAGCCTCGGGCGTTATCTCGGCATTGGTCGACAAAGGCATCTCCGTCCCCGAGCAGGTTCGCGTGGCCGGATGCGACGGCAACCCACTCGCTTGGAGCGGATCGGTCCCCCTCACCACGGTGGCACCGCCGGGTTACGAAATTGGCCGCAAGGGTGTCCAACTGCTGATGGAGCAGATTGAGAACAAAGCCCCGGCAAAGACCAAGCATATCCGCGTCGGCTCTGCAGCGCGCACCGTCGCCGCAGTCACCACCGCGGAGGATATCAACCGCCAAGAACTCGTGCGGCCGTTCCTCCTCGAGCGCGCCAGCACCCAGGCGAGCAGCCACGCCGAAGCCACCGCCATCAACCTCGGCGCGTATCTATAGCACGTCGGCCAGTATGCCAAAACGCCGCCTAAGCAAAAGAGGCCCGACCATTGCCGGGCCTCTTTTGCTTAAGTGCAAAGACGGCCAATTGCTCGCTTCAACGCCGCAATTGCCTAGCGTACGGCCTTGACCGCCGCCGCCAGATCGAACAGCGAATCGAGCACGGCCTCGCAGCCATCCACCACATCCTGCGGCAGCGGCACAATATCGGGGACGGCAAAGACATGGCAGCCGGCCGTGATGCCCGAGACGCAGCCGTTGCGCGAATCCTCGACCACGGCGCATTCCTCGGGAGCAAAGCCCGCGCGCTTGCAGGCAAGCAGATACATCTCGGGGTTGGGCTTGCCGTGCACGACGTCCTCGCCACAGGTCACCGTTTCAAACTTGTCAAAAAGACCGACCATCTTAAGGTTGCGCTCGGCCGTAACGAGGCGCGACGACGTCGCAAGGCCCACGTGATAGCCCGCAGCCAGCAGCTCGTCTATGCACTCGGCGGCGCCGGCCTTAAGCTCCAGTTCGGTCTTGACCATCTCGTCGCGAATCTCCTTGTGGCGGGCATAGACCGCCTCGGTGGTTTCGTGGCTGCCGTAATGCTTATCGAGGATGTCCATAACATCGGGCAGCGTGCGGCCGATAAACTGATGGATCAGCGCATCATCAATCGCGAGCCCCAGCTCAGCGGCGCCTGCCTTCCAGGCCTTAATCCCCAAACGCTCGGTATCGACCAGCGTTCCATCCATGTCAAAAATAACAGCCTTGATCATATCGGTCCCCCATCGGCTCTCGCTATCGCATTACCGCAACTCTACCGCATTTGGCAACTTGTATATAACGTATATGCCATATTGCACTTTCGTTACATAGGTAGAAGTATTATGACAAGCAGCCCGGTAGGATTATAGTTTTTGACCGAGTACATATTGGTAAGGATCGATTCATGTTTTCAGACACCACCGCACCTGCAAAGGAGCTTCAGGACAAACTCGCAGAGCTCGAGCAGCTGCTTTTGGCATACGGACGCGTTGCCATCGGCTTTTCCGGCGGCGTCGACAGCAGCTTTTTGGCCGCGGTCTGCGCCCGCATCATGCCTGCTAGCACGCTTCTCGTCCACCTCACCACGCCGCTCATCGGCACGCCCGAACAGGCTTCGTTTGAGCGATCCGTTGACGGGCAAGCCAATGAGGAGCCACATTTTAAGCTCCCTGTGCTCAATCTTTCGGTCGATCAGTTGCAGCTCCCCCAAGTAGCCTGCAACGACGCCAATCGCTGCTACCACTGTAAGCACGCCGGCTTTACCGCTATCGTCAACCACGCCAAGTCGCTCGGCTTTTCCACCGTCATCGACGGCAGCAATGCAAGCGATCGCGGTGACTACCGCCCCGGCATGCGCGCGGCAAAAGAGCTCGGTGTACGTTCCCCTCTTATGGAGGTCGGCTTTACCAAGGACGAAGAGCGCGAGCTGTTGCGCGCATGGGGCTATCCCGTTTGGAGCCTGCCGGCGGGAGCCTGTCTTGCCACGCGCGTCCCCACGGGTGAGGAGCTTACGCGCGAGAAGGTCGATTTGATCCGCGCCTGCGAGGATTACCTGCACGAACTCGGTCTGGCGCAGGTACGCGCGCGCTTGGTCGGCGGCTGCATGCATATCGAGGCCGCTCCCGCGGATGTCACCAAGATCGCCGCCCTCGGCGGTGCTACCGTCGACGGCGGGGGCAAGACCCCGTTGCCCGCCGCCATCGAATCCGCACTGCGAGAGCTGGGCTGCGCCCACATCTCCCCCGAGGTCACCCCCTACATCCACGGCAACATGAACCTGTAGGTTGCGCCGTTTTACAAACGGCGCAACTGCCCGGCGCTGCGCAGGCTCCGGGCACGGCAATCTGACGTTCAACTTCACGGGCGCGACCAAAAGGTCAGCGCCCGCTTGTTTCACGTCACCTTACCGCACCCGGAGCCCGCTCGCTCGCATATGCTCAACCTGGACTGCGTTAACTGACCCGCCAAAAAGGGACAAGTTTATTTTGGCAGGTTTTATCTGGGGAAATGCAGAATAGCTCCATATGCACAACCGCCGCAGCTCCATATGAGGTAAATGAATCCGTAGCGTTTGTCCCAAATCTTAAGTATTTGTTCGATCGAACGGCCCCTGCCGGCTCCTGCTAGACTGGTAGACTCCCAACCGTCCATCCAGGAGCCTCAATGTCGCGCAAGTCCGCCTACAAGCAAGTACTTTCCATCGGCACCGCCGTGGTGCTGGGGTTTGCGCTGTTCACGGGGTCGCTCGACGGAGCGCCCAAGCTGTTGTCGCCACAAAGCGATGAGCAGGCGGCAGCTCTGGCCGAAAAACAAAACGAGAGTCCCAGCCGCACCGACGACGAGGCAGACCTGGTTGCCCGACTCGAATCGGGAACAGCGAGCTCCGAGGACTCTCAAAATAGCCAAGACTCTGGCGATGGCTCTGAATCCGCCGCAACCGACCCCGGTGACGCTGCCCCCGCGGATAGTGCCGCCACCCCCATCGACGAAGTCGAAAACCCCGACCTCAACCGCGCCCGCGGCGTATATCTCAGCAGCATTCCCGACTACGCCGGCAACCCCTACGTTGCCCTTCGCGCCGACAGCACGCACCCGTTGGGCATGCCGTCGTTCACGCTCGACGAGTATGAGCGTGCCACCGAAGAGGGCTGCTTTAAGAAATTCTCCAAGCTCGACAGCCTGGGCCGCACTCGCAAGGCGCTCGCCTGCGTAGGCCCCGAGTCGCTCGGACAGGGAAAGCGCGGCGATATCTCGCGTATCCATCCTGCCGGTTGGCACCAGCAGCGCTACGACTTTATTCCGGGCCAGAGCCTCTACAATCGCTGCCATCTTATCGCCTGGTCGCTCTGCGGCGAAAACGCCAACCGCAAAAATCTCCTCACCGGCACGCGCTATCTCAACGAGACGAGCATGCTACCGTTTGAAGAGCAGATTCTCAACTATATTCGCGATACGGGCAACCATGTGCTCTACCGCGTCACGCCCATGTATAACGAAGAGGAGCTTGTCTGCCGTGGCGTGCGCCTTGAGGCGCAATCGGTCGAGGACCACGGCAAGACCCTCTGCTTCCACGTGTACTGTTACAACCTGCAGCCGCACGCGCAGATCGACTACGCCACCGGCCGCAACCAGGCATCCGGAGACTAGTGCCGACCGCGCCTCCCGTAGCCCAAAAAATGATCCGTTTTCCTCCCTCCCCAAGAGATCAAATAAGGCCGCCCCGGTTACCCAGGGCGGCCTTTTCGTCAGCACCTACATTGCAGGCAAAACCACACGTTACTTGGCGCGACCCTCCTCATAGCGCTCGACCAGCTTGGCCTGAACGTCATAAGGCACCTGCTCATAGCCTGCGGGCTTCATGGTAAAGTCGCCAGTGCCGCGCGTGATAGAGCGCAGGCGCGTCGAATAATCCGTCAGCTCGGCCAGCGGTGCCTGGGCAATAACAACGGTATCGCCGCGTTCATCGGTCTCCATGCCCGTCACGCGACCGCGCGATGCCGAGATGTCGCCCATCACGGCACCGGCGTAGCTCTCGGGGATAGTCACCGTGATTTCCTCGATGGGCTCCAGCACCACCGGGTCGGCATCGGCGCACGCCTTGCGCAGACCGATGCGGGCCGCCGCGCGGAACGCCATCTCGTTGGAGTCGACGCTGTGATACGAGCCGTCGTACACCGCGACGCGAATGCCCGTGAGCGGGTAGCCGGCAATGATGCCGTCCTTCATGGTCTCCTGGACGCCCTTGTCCACGGCGGGGATGAGCGAGCGCGGGATGCGGCCACCCACGACCTCGTCCACAAACTCATAGCCGTCGCTCGTGCCGTCGGGCCCAATGAGCGGCTCCACACGCAGCCAGCAGTCGCCGTACTGACCGGCGCCGCCAGTCTGCTTCTTGTGGCGACCCTGGGCGCTTGCCGTGCGGCGGATGGTCTCGCGATACGGAATGCGGATCGGCACGCTCTTGGCCACGACCTTGGTGCGATCCTCCAAACGGTTGAGCAGCACCGAAACCTGCGCCTCGCCCACCGCCGAAATGATGGTCTGGCCCGTCTCCTCATCACGATCGATGCTCATGGTCGGATCGGCCTTACATGCCTTCTCGATAAACGTATAGAGCTTCTCCTCGTCGCCACGATTCTCGGCCTCAATGGCGATGCGGTACTGAGAGTTGGGGAACTTAAACGCCGCAGCCTCGACCTTGCCGGTAATCGAGAGCGTATCGCCTGTCTCGGCCGCCAGCTTGGGCGCCACGATGATGTCGCCGGCATAGGCGTGACCGACCTCGGTCATGTCGCGGCCGCACATCACATACAGGTGAGCCAGACGGTCGCTCTTGCGCGTGCGGGCATTGATTAGCTCAAGGCCCGGCTCAAGCGTACCCGTCAGTACCTTGATAAAGCTGATGCGACCCTGCTGCGGGTCGGCCAGCGTCTTAAACACAAATGCCACCGGACGGTCATCGTCACTCGAGATCTTGAGCGAGTCGCCGTCGATGAGCGGCATCTCGCCGTAGTCAGTCGGCGCCGGGAAGTACGTGGCAATGTCGTCCATCAGCGAGTTGACGCCCTGCTCCTTAATGCAATCACCCGCAAAGACCGGCACAAAGATGCGCTCGGCGATCGCTTTCGACAGCAGGCCTTCGAGCTCCTCCTGCGTTAGCGTCTCCTCGCCTTCCAGGTACTTCATCATCAGCTCATCGTCGGCCTCGGCCACCAACTCGCACAGATGGTCGTGGGCCTCCTCAGCCTGGGCACGATACTCCTCGGGGATCTCCGACTCAACGGCCTCGGTGCCGTTGCAATGGCGCGCCTTCATGCGCACCAGGTCGATAATGCCGTCAAAGTCCTCGCCCTCGCCCCAGGGGAGGGTCACGGCGCCTAGGCGCGTGCCAAAGCGCTCCTGCAGCAGGTCCATCGTGGTCGCAAAGCTGGCCTCGGGACGCGACAGGCGGTTTACGAACACCGCACGCGCCAGGCGCAGGTCCTCGGCGGCATACCAGAGCTTGACCGTCGTTGGCTGCGGGCCGGCCTCGGCGTCGACCACAAACAGCGCCGTCTCGCAAACGCTCATCGCGGCAAAGGCGTCGCCGATAAAATCGGGATAGCACGGAGCATCGAGCACGTTGATGCGAACGCCCTTCCAGTCGATCGGCGCGATGGTCGTCGAGATGGAGAATGAACGCTTGACCTCTTCGGGGTCATAGTCGAGCGTGGGCTTGGTGCCGTCGTGGCCACCCAGGCGGGCGGTCTTACCGGAAAGGTGGAGCATGGCCTCGGCGAGTGAAGTCTTGCCCACCCCGCCTTGGCCTACGAGCACCACGTTCCTTACATTGCCGGTCTTGGGAGCACCCATGATGACCTCCTTGCAGGGCCGCGCGCAATGCGCGACGCCAACGGGGAGAGTTCGCGGTCGGTGCCGTCCCGGGAGCAGCATGGTCGGCAGCCGAGCCGACTCACCCTCCAAATGTCCTATGTCACCACCCTACCCTCACAGGCGACTGTCCATGCACACCTTTCGGCGCACGTATGAATACAGGCGGCGAGAGGAAGAAGAACGTATGCGAGGCGATTATTGGATCCCGCCGATGCAAACAAAATGCCGCCGTAGGCCGTAAGACCTGCGGCGGCTTCGCCTCAATTAATAGTTGAGTAAATAGCTGGACCTACCCCTCGATACGACTCAAGAACTCGCGTGTACGCTGCTCGCGCGGATGGTCGATGACCTGCTCGGCAGGCCCCTCCTCGACAATGCGGCCGCCGTCCATAAAGACCACGCGGTCGGCAACGTCGCGGGCAAACTGCATCGCGTGCGTCACAATCACCATCGTCATATTCTGCGCGGCCAGATCCTTGATGACGCGCAGAACCTCGGCCGTCAGCTCTGGATCGAGCGCCGAGGTCGGCTCGTCAAAGAACAAGATTTCCGGGTCGAGCGCGAGGGCACGGGCAATACTCACGCGCTGCTGTTGACCGCCCGAAAGCTCGCAGGGCACCTTGTTCTCGTTGCCCGTAAGCCCCATCTGTGCAATAAGCTCGTGCGCGCGGGCCTCCGCCTGCTCGCGCGGGCGCTTAAGCACGCGGATCGGTGCATCGGTGATGTTTTTCATCACGGTATAGTGCGGGAACAGATTGTAGTTCTGAAACACCAGACCAAACCGCGAGCGCGCCTGTTTAGGCACATCGCCCTTTGCATACACCGCGCCCGAACCCGCATCCGTCGCGACGGCAAGGTCGCCAAACGAGAGCGAGCCACCGTCGAGTGTCTCGAGCAGCGTGGCACACCGCAACAGCGTGGACTTACCGCCGCCCGAAGGTCCGATAATCGCCACGACCTCGCCACGCTTGACCTCGAGCGAGATATCCTTGAGCACCTCATTGCCGCCAAACGCCTTGCGCGCGTTCGATATATTCATTACCGAATTAATCATGGTAGTAGTCCAATTTTTTCTCGGCAGCGCCCAACAGCATCTCGACCACAAAGTTGAAAACCCAGTAGATCAGCGCCGCAATCGCAAACGGTACCATGCTCACCTGCGAGGCAACCAGGGCCTTGGCGGTCGAGAACATCTCGCCCACGCCAATGGCAAACGCCAGCGACGTGTCCTTGACCAGCGTGATGATCTCGTTGCCCATCGCCGGCAAAATGCGCTTGGCGACCTGCGGCATCACGATATACAGAAACGTCTGCATGCGCGAATAGCCCAGCACCTCGGCTGCCTCGTATTGACCACGCGGAATGGACTGCAAGCCCGAGCGATAGATCTCGGCAAAGTAGCCGGCGTAGTTGATGATGAACGCCACGACGCATGCCGTCCATTTGGAATCGGGCGTGAGCGAGATGCCGAACACGTAGTACGGGGCAAAGTAGATGGCGAACATCTGTAGCATGAGCGGCGTGCCACGCATCACCGAAATATAGATACGCGCAATCCAGCGGAGCGGCGCAATTTTGCTCATGCGCATAAACGCCACGGGGATTCCCAGCGGAATCGACCCCAGCAGCGTCAGCACAAACAGCTGCAAACTGACCAAGAATCCCTGGCCAAGCATCTGCATCATGACCTGAATAGACATTACTTGAGCACCCAATTATCGAAAGACAGACCATAATCTGCATATTTATCGCACAGGTCCTTGACCGTGCCGTCCTCGTAGAGCGCCTTGAGCGACTCGGTCACGGCATCGGCGGACTTGGTGTCGCCCTTCTTAAAGCCAACGGCGTAGTGCTCGCTGGACAGAGGCTTGTCGAGCTGCGTATAGGCATCGGGCTTGGCGGCAAGCTGATACTGAGCGATCGAGAGGTCACAGGCAACGGCATCGACTGCACCACTCTCGAGCTGCATAAACGCCGTGTTGTACTCACCGATGGTATCGAGCGTGGCAAACGTCGCGGCCAGATCCTTCTGGTCGCCCTCGAGCACATCCTGTGCGGCGGAATCAGTCTGGGTGATCACGGTCTTGCCAGCAAGATCGTCCCAGCTCTTGATACCCGCGTCCTTCTTGACCACGAGCACCTGCTCGTTGAGCATGTACGGCTCGGAGAACGTGTAGTCGTCCTCGCGACCTTCCATGGTAAAGCCGTTCCAGATGCAGTTGATGGCGCCGAAGTTGAGCAGCGTGTCCTTGGCATCCCAATCGATGGCCTCGTAATCGACTTCCCAGCCCTGCTTATCGGCAACAGCCTTGGCAAGGTCGAGGTCAAAGCCCGTGTACTCGCCGTCATCGCCTACAAAGCCATACGGAGGATAGGACTTGTCAAAGCCCACGACGAGCTTCTTGGACTCCGCAGCACCCTTCACATCCTTGGCCGCGGCAGAGCCTGCAGCGGAGCCCTTGCCGGCACCACCGCCGCAGCCGACAAGACCAAGGCCAAGCACCGTGGCAAGCGAGCCGGCTAGACCAACAAACTGACGACGAGACATATCGGTATTCATGGTATCCCCCTTAATAGCACTTTAGTTAGGTAAAGTGAGTCATGTAACGTTCAGAATCATACACTTTAGTGAGATGGAGTACAAGGGAGGGTTTGCCCGCTGAGCTCCGGGGCGGGGGTTAAGTTTCCTGCTCTACAGTCCTGCTCACGACGGAGGCCACATTAAGTGGCCTCCT
>CABQMF010000037.1 GCA_902465265.1 uncultured Collinsella sp.
AGGTCGTCGATGTAGAGGAGCTCCAGCTCCACGGAGGGGTCGTTCACGGTGTAGGGGCGGCCGTTGGCGACGGCGTCGCAGAAGGTGGCCACGGCGGAGTTGTAGCGCGGGCGGCACCACTTGCCGTAGAGGTTGGGGAAGCGGTAGATGAGAACCGGCGCCCCCGTGCGCTCCGAGTACTCCCGGAACAGGCCCTCCCCCGCGAGCTTGGACTCGCCGTAGACCGAGCCCTCGAAGCGGCCCGACAGGCTCGCCTGCGCGGAGCTGGAGAGCATGACGGGGCACGTGTTCCCGTGGCGCTCCAAGGTGTCCAGCAGCGTGGAGGCGAACCCGAAGTTGCCCTCCATGAACTCGGACTGGTCCTTTGGGCGGTTGACGCCGGCCAGGTTGAACACGAAGTCGGCGCGGGAGCAGTAGTCCTCCAGCTCGGCGGGCGCCGAGTCGACGTCGTACTCCATGACCTCGAGGGGCAGCAGGCCCGCGTACTTCCCGCGGCGGTCCTTGCCGTCCCTTATGTTCTTCAGCGCGCAGCAGAGGTTCCTGCCCACGAACCCCCTGGCGCCTGTGACGAGGACGCGCACCCTGCTGCACCGCCTCGTGCTCGCGGCCCTCCAGGGCCAGCTGCACGTACTCGGCGGTCTTGATCTTGGCGATGGTGCCCTCCACGTCGAGCCTCTCGGTGTTGTGGGAGGTGTAGGACTCGTCGGCCTGGGTCTCAACCTCGCCGTCCACGACGAACTTGTCGTAGTTCAGGTCGCGCGAGTCGCAGGCCACGCGGTAGTAGCCGCCCATGTCCTCGGCGCGCAGTCGCTCCTCGCGGGTCATGAGGGTCTCGAAGAGCTTCTCGCCGTGGCGGGTGCCGATGACCTGCGTGCCCACGCGGCCGAAGACCTCCTGCACGGCCTCGGCGAGGTCGCCGATGGTGGATGCCGGCGCCTTCTGGATGAACAGGTCGCCGGGGTTGGCGTGCTCGAAGGCGAACTGCACCAGGTCGACGGCCTCGTCGAGGTTCATGAGGAAGCGGGTCATGTTTGGGTCGGTGACGGTGAGCGGCTCGCCCTTGCGGATGCGGTCGATGAACAGCGGGATGACGCTGCCGCGCGAGCACATGACGTTGCCGTAGCGGGTGCAGCAGATGGTGGTGCGGCCGGCGCCGTTGCGGGCGTTGGCGTAGATGATGGACTCCATCATGGCCTTGGACTTGCCCATGGCGTTGATGGGGTACGCGGCCTTGTCGGTGGACAGGCACACGACGCGGTCCACGCCCTCGTCGATCGCGGCGTGGAGCACGTTGTCCGTGCCGATGACGTTGGTGCGCACGGCCTCCATGGGGAAGAACTCGCAGGAGGGAACCTGCTTGAGGGCGGCGGCGTGGAAGATGTAGTCCACGCCGTGCATGGCGTCGCGCACCGACTGGGCGTTGCGGACGTCGCCGATGAAGAAGCGCACCTTGGAGGCGAGCTCGGGCGACTTCTCCTGCAGGCGGTGGCGCATGTCGTCCTGCTTCTTCTCGTCGCGCGAGAAGATGCGGATCTCGGCCAGGTCGGTGTTCATGAAGTGCTTGAGCACCGTGTTGCCGAACGAGCCGGTGCCGCCGGTGATCATCAGGGTTTTGTCTTTAAAGGTGGTCGAATCGTTCATCTATTTGCCTTCCTTACGTTTGGCTTTTGTAAACTGGTAAAAGAGAAATTTCGTATTAGTTACGAGGTATCGTTTGAAAAGCCGCTTCGGCTCTTGAATAAGTCTGTATAGCCACTCGAGACTCAGGTTTTGCATCCACATCGGCGCCTCTGGCACCACGCCGGCGAGAACGTTGAACGCTCCGCCAACACCGATCATCAACGGTTGCGGCCCTCCCTTGAGCTCGTGCATAAGAACTTCTTGACGGGGCGCGCCAAGAGCAATCCATGCGAAGTCTGCATCCGAATCAGCGATACGTCGCGAAAGGTCTCGCTTCTCGCTGTCGGAGAGCGGTCGGAAAATCGAAGGCTCCATGCCAGCGATTTCCAGGCCTGGATATTCCTCTTGAAGTGAATTTTTGAGAGCGTCGAGATTCTTCTGCTCGTTACCGTAGAAGTAATGGCTCCATCCTTGCTGCAAGGAAATATTGAATATCTCTCGCATCAGATCGGGTCCAGTTACACGCCCCATAGACTCTATTGTTTTACGTCCGACGACAGATAAAGGCTTGCCGTCGGGAACGGACATGAGGGAGTCAGCTTGGCAGGCCCAATAGGAAGGGTCGTCATGGGCCATAACCGAGGTATGAGCATTGGAAACGCAAATATATTCGCCATGTAGCTCATCTATATGGCGAGTGAGAAACTCGACACACTCAGACATATTGGTTCCCGTGATCGGAACATCGATTACGGGAACGCGCTTGAGCTCAACGAATTTAGAATAGTCCTGAAGCATTAGCACGCACCCTTACCGGTGATGACCTCGATCACCGTGAGGACAACGATCTTGAGGTCGGTAAAAATGCCCCGGTTGGCGATGTACTCCAGGTCTCGGCGGACCATGCCGTCGAACCCGGTCGAATTGCGCTCCGTCACCTGCCACCAGCCGGTGATCCCGGGCTTCACGGCCAGGCGCTGCAGGTCGTACTCGGTGTACTCCGCCACCTCGTTCGGCAGAGGCGGGCGCGGGCCGACGACGGACATCTGGCCCAGGAACACGTTCAGGAACTGCGGGAACTCATCAATGGAGTGCTTGCGGATGAACTTGCCGATCTTCGTTACGCGCGGGTCCTCCCTCATCTTGAACATGGCGCCGGCGATCTCGTTCTGCCCCTTGAGCTCGGCGAGGCGCTTGTCGGCGTCTTTGAACATGCTGCGGAACTTCCACATGCGGAAGGTGGAAAGGCTGCCGTCGCGGTGGGTCTGGCCCACGCGGATCTGGCTGTAGAACGGGTTGCCCTCGCTCTCCAGGCGGATGGCGGCGGCGAGCACAAGGCTGGGTATGGCGATGACGGCCAGCACGAGGCCGCTGAACACGATATCGAACGCGCGCTTCACGGCACGGTAGCCCAGACGAGTTCGGTCCCAGTCCTTCACGGCCTGCATGGCCTTGTAGCGCATGGTCACGTCGCCATCGCTCATTGCCTGGGCTACAAGCGCGGCCCCCACCGGCGCTCCTTCTGAATATTCAGTTTTGTCCGACACTATTTCCTTCAAACCTACGTCCCCGCCCCCGGGGATCCTCCCTGTCCCGTTAAAGAGTCGCCTGCACTTAGGCGATCACCTTTTTAAGGTTTCGCATTACGCGCTGCTCGGCTGAAAGCACGGCGAGGCCAACGCGTGCAGTCACGCGTCGGCCGCACAGGTCGAGCTCCAAATAAGCAGTGCTCTTGCGTCTGTTAATGGTTTTGATAAGGCCTTCGTGGCCTAGCAGCGGACCTGCCGTCACTACGACCTGATCGCCGTCTTTTAGGCCATAGCTCATGGGAACTACGCGGTCTCCCCTTTGCGTAAAGCTGCCAATAAGCTGAACCTCTTCTTTTGCCAACGGCACAAACTGACCGTCCTGGGATAGCACCCGTGCAAAGTCATCCATGCGCAGCAGATGCTGTTGCACGGTGCGGGGATCTGCCGTGTCGCAGATAAGATAACCGGGAAAGAGCGGCTTGGTCGTATTGACCCATTCACCGTGTACCTTGATCTCGGTTTGAAATTGGGGATAAAAGAGCTCCTGTATGGCACCGGCCGGCACCACGCGCTCGATGCGCTCGCGCATTACGTCTTCGCGACCGTTAATGACCTGGATCACATACCACACGAGCACCACCCCCTTGCTGTCTTACGTGTGGCTCACGGGGTTTGGGTATGGCTTCGCCAGGGCGCTTGTGCGCGAAGGCGCTCCATATTCAAACCCTGAGCCCAGTTAGACAAGCACGTGGCTCTGCCCCACCGTGAACGGTATGTATAAACGCAGCTACTAGAGACGCGGACGTGTATCGCAAAAAAGACCGCGTCCCCAGCTGGCTGCGTGCGGCCCAGTCAAGCGGGAACAAAACTAGACCGCACGCAAACAGCTTTAGGAGTGCTGCAGTTTGTCATGAAATATCGAATCGAAAGAACAGCTTGCACATAGATAAGAACAAAATCATTCGATGCGATACACATGACGACGCTATTGGAGCTCGTGGTTTTTCTGGCACCGCCGTTACGGCCGGATGCTGATCGACCCTGCGCTTTACGGCTTGATGGAGCCGTGAGCACAGTTGAACCCATGTGACTTAAGTTTCCTAGCACAGCAGGTGGCCCATACGTTTTGGGGTGTGTTGAGCAACATATTGTTTGTTTGCCGTGGTTATGAAGGATATTGTGCCGTCTTGCACGCATTGCCGCAGGATTATGGGGGTGTGGGGTTGGTGAGCACTACCCGAGTTGTATTACTGGCGGCGTGAATTGCTCAAATTATTATGTTTGGCTAACAAACTTTGTACAAAACCGGGAAGGTAATTGCGCAACTTTTTGCGGGTGTTGGCGTGGGCGTACGGTTTATGGGACGAGGTTGACGATCACGTCTCTCAATGCGAGGTCCACCGAATTAAGCGACGATAATTCAGTTGTCGCAAAAATTGCGACAACTGCTGCTGACAGCGAAATTTTGCAAAATAAAAAGGCCACTCGATTGAGTGGCCTTTGCATTCACGATGGTGGAGACGAGGGGAATCGAACCCCTGACCTCTTGACTGCCAGTCAAGCGCTCTCCCAGCTGAGCTACGCCCCCGTGACGAGGTAGTACTATAGGGGAAGTTGGCGCGCCGTGCAAGGACTTTTTTGAGTTGATTGTCTTACTTACGGGTTTTCCTGGGACGGGGCTGAATTGACTGATTTTGACTTCGGTAAAATCAGTCAATTAACCCACCGTCCCGATAAAACCCTGATGGAGTAAATAACCGATTGCGGCGCCTTGGTGGACTTGGATCTTGGCCGTTTTCCTGACAACATTTGAGATGCCCGTGTCGGCCAACAGGCCCAGGGGGCTATGGTCTAGTTCCCATTCTAGGCCGTGTTCGCTTATCTCTGTGTTGGGGGCTATGGCGATGATGGAAAAGGGTTTGCCCTCGGCGCCCTCGATGGTCCAGGTCTCGTCCTGGTGCAGGATTCTGGCCGTCACTTCGTCTTCTTCGATCCAGACGGAGGCGTCTACATAGCCTGCCAGTAGTCCTAACACAGACAGGGCCATGTCCGGGCGGCCGCCGGTGGCGCAGGTCGCAACAACTTCGGCACCCGGCCAGCGGCGGCGGACAGAATCGAGCGCCAGTGCCAGATCGGTGTAGTCCTTGTAGGGGTCGTGGCGCTCTACCTCAAAGGCAACGGCGGCATCGACCAGAGCGCGTCCCTCATCGCTAACGGTGTCGGCGTCGCCAACGTAGACGTCGCAGCTCAGGCCAGCGCCCAACAGGGCGTCCAGCCCGCGGTCTACGGCAACGATGTGGTCGCACTCCCCTGCCAGGTGGCACAGCAACTCGGGGCTCGCCACCACCGGCGAGCCGCAAACTACTAATACTTTGCAAGCCACGGCCCTCGCCTAGCCCTCAAACGAAAGCACGCGGGCCAAGTCCAGGTCCTCATAGCTATCGATAAAGATATCGCAGTTATCGCGAACCTCGTAGCGCTCCATACGGCCGTGCGGATCATAGATGCCCACGCGCTTAAAGCCTGCGGTGCCAGAGCTCTTAAGTCCAAAGACAGCATCCTCAAACACCCACGCGCGCTCAAACTTGTGCCCGTTGCGCTCTTCCAGGCGACGCAACGCCAGCTCGTACACGTCGGGGAACTGCTTGGAGCGCCCCGCCTCGCCTGTCGTGGTAACAAACTCCATGTAAGCGTCGAGCCCGGCACTAGCGAGCGCGGACTGCACCAGTTCGGCCGGCGTGGACGTGGCCACGCACATGGCAATCCCCGCCGCCTTCGCCTGCTCCAAAAAAGCCAGAAGCCCCTCGCGCGGCGGCACCTTGGAGTACCCATCGATCAAAATCTCGCCCAGCTCGCGATACAGATCCTCGCCATTCGTGCCAATGCCCCACGTGTCGTGGTAGGCCTGGCACTCGTCCTCCAGCGAAAGATGTTCAAACTGGGCAAAATCATCGACCGTTACATCAATGCCATGACGGCGCAATAACTCGGTCTGCGCATGGCCCCAAACGGGGGAACTATTAACCAGCGTGCCGTCGCAATCAAAAATAAAAGCAACACTTGAGGCAGCGATGTGGTCCATAAACGAGCCTTTCAATGTCAAATGGTAAACAACCTGCTAAAAACGTTTTACCAAACGTCAGCCTAACAGTTTTGAAACCCTAATTGGTAAAACTGTCAAGAGTTTTACCACGGCAATTCTGCCAGTGGTATAAACATGGCGCTTACCGATTAAACGCCCCCGCAAAACCACTTTCGTCCATAAGAGTAACGCACAGGTGTTATCGTAGTTTCTGCCGAAAGTTCCACCGAGCACGCGAGGTGGAACGAATCATAGAACTATCGCCGTCCCTTCGATTCGTGCAGCCTTGGACCTTTCGCATCTAGTCACCAAGGCAACACGCTGCCGCGTCATGATGGGATCAAACGTGAGCGATACAAAGCTAAAGCCAGCAACCAAAAAGCCTGCTACCCGCAAAGCCGCCCCGCACGCACCGGAGCTCTCCAAGGACGATGTCTACCTGTTTGGCATTGGAATGTGGGAGCGCAGCTGGGAAAAGATGGGCGCTCACCCCGACACGCAGAACCGCACGCGTGGCTGGCGCTTTTGCGTTTGGGCGCCCGATGTAAAAAGCATCCATGTCATTGGCGAATTTAATGACTGGGATGAGCAAGCCAACCCGCTGGTGCCCATGCATACGAGCGCTATCTGGGAAGGCTTTATTCCTGGCGCGGAGCAGGGCCAGCTCTATAAGTACCTTATCGAGACCAACGAGGGCGAAAAGCTCTACAAGGCCGATCCGTACGCCTTTAAAGCCGAGTGCCCTCCGGGAACCGCCAGCGTGCTGTGGACCCTCGATGGCTATAAGTGGAACGACGCCGCGTGGCTCAAGCGCCGCGCCAGCCATAACCACATGTCGCAGCCCCTTAACATCTACGAGGTGCATATTGGCTCGTGGAAGCGCCACGGCGACGCGCCGCAAGGCGAGCCGGACGAGTACGGCAACTACCCCGGCCCCATGGATCCCTTCCCCGCGCAGCGCGGCGAGTTTTACACCTACGACGACCTGTCGGTGGAGCTCGTGGACTACGTGCACGACATGGGATACACGCATATCGAGGTTATGCCGCTTATGGAGCATCCCTTCGATGGCTCCTGGGGCTACCAGACGACCGGCTACTATGCCGCCACGTCGCGCTACGGCAACCCGCAGCAGCTCATGCACTTTATCGATGCGTGCCACGAGGCGGGCATCGGCGTGATCATGGACTGGGTACCCGGCGGTTTTTGCGCCGACTCCCACGGCCTTGCCACCTTTAACGGCCACATGCTGTTTGAGCACGAGATTCACCCCAACTGGGGCACGCACAAGTTTGACTTCGCCCGCGGCGAGGTCCGCTCCTTCTTGGTCTCCAACGTGCTGTACTGGCTCGAGAACTTCCACGTGGACGGCATTCGCATGGACGGCGTGTCCAGCATGCTGTACCTCAACTTTGGCATCGACGATCCGGGCCAAAAGAAGTTCAACAAGTACGGCACCGAGGAGGACCTGGACGCCAGCGCGTTTATCCGCCAGGTCAACTGCGCCGTGGAGGCGCACTATCCCGACGTGATGATGATGGCCGAGGAGTCCACCGCGTGGCCGCTCGTGACCTATCCGCCGCAGGACGGCGGCCTGGGCTTCCACTACAAGTGGGACATGGGCTGGATGAACGACACCCTGCACTACATGCAGACCGATTTTCCGTGGCGCCCCGGCAACCACGGCCTGCTCACGTTCTCCATCATGTACGCCTTTACCGAGAACTTTATCTGCCCGCTGAGCCACGACGAGGTCGTGCACGGCAAGTGCTCGCTCATCGGCCGCATGCCGGGCGACTGGTGGCGCCAGTTTGCCGGCCTGCGCACGTTGGCTTTCTACCAGATGACGCACCCCGGTGCCAAGCTCAACTTTATGGGCAACGAGATCGGCCAGTTTATTGAGTGGCGCTACTACGAATCCATCCAGTGGTTCCTGACCGAGGAGTACGAGACTCACAAGCATCATCAGGCGTTTATCAAGGCGCTCAACCACCTGTACACTGCCGAGCCCGCCCTGTACGAGCGCGGCTACACCGATGACGGCTTTACCTGGATCGATGCGGACAACTCCAAGCAGTCCATCGTGAGCTTTGTGCGCCAGGGCGAGGACATCGACGACGACCTGGTGATCCTGATCAACTTTGATCCGGCGAGCTACGAGAGCTTCCGTGTGGGCGTGCCGCGCGAGGGTGACTGGGAGGTCATCTTCGATTCCGACCGTCCCGAGTTTGGCGGCAGCGGATACGCCGGCGAGGAGCCCTACACCTGCTCGAGCGAGCCCTATCCCTGGAACGGGCAGATGGACTCTATTGAGATCAAGGTGCCCGGCCTGGCAGGTGTGGTGCTTAAGCGCCGCGGTCCCAGCAGCTACAAGCCGCCGGTGGTCGAAGCCCCCAAGGCTGCGCCCAAGAAGCGCACGTCCTCGGTGAAGCCCAAGCCTGCGGATGCTAAGAAGGCTCCGGATAAGGCAAAGGCTACGACGACCAAGGCCAAGGCCAAGACCGTCGCAAAGCCCGCTGCTAAGGCTACCACGACCAAGAAGCCGGCTGCCAAAAAGGCCGCTACCAAGGCCAAGTCTGGTTCTGTTAAGTCGTCACCTAAGGATGCGTAACAAAGCCGTTACAGCTGTAATTGCCCGCCTCGCCGAGGCGTAGGATACAAGTCATAACCGTTCCGGGAGAAACATCCCCGGGGGAAAGGAACGTATGAATAAGATCTTCGACAACAAGCAGGAATTTACCGAGCTCTATCGCGATGCCGTCATGAGCATCAGCGGCAAGAGCGTCGAGGCCGCGAGCGACCTCGACCGCTTTAACGCCCTGGCCAAGCTCGTGGCCGAGAAGGCCCGCACCGTTGCCACCAAGAGCGACGCCCGCGCCACCGCCGAGGGCAAGAAGCGCGTGTACTACTTCTCGATCGAGTTTTTGATCGGCCGTCTGCTGGACAACTACCTGCTCAACTTTGGCGTGCGCGACATGGTCGCCGAGGCGCTCGACGACATGGGCTTCGACCTGTCCGTCATCGAGAACCAGGAGCCCGATCCGGCGCTGGGCAACGGCGGCCTGGGCCGTCTGGCCGCGTGCTTCCTGGATTCCATGGCAGCCGAGGGCATTGCCGGCTACGGCAACGGCATGCGCTACCGCTACGGCCTGTTTAAGCAGGAAATCGTTAACGGCAGCCAGGTCGAGGCCACCGACGAGTGGCTCACCCACGGTTATCCCTGGGAGGTCCGCCGTCAGGACAAGGCCGTGACCATCAAGTTTGGTGGCCACGTCGAGGGCTTTGAGGAGAACGGCCGCACGTTCTACCGCACGGTGGACACGCAGGACATCCTGGCCGTCCCCTATGACATCCCCGTGGTGGGCTATGCCGGCGAGACCGTCAACAAGCTGCGCGTCTGGGCCGCCGAGCCGGTCGAGGAGCACTTTGACCTGGAGGCCTTCAACCGCGGCGACTATGCCCTGGCCGACGCCGAGCGCGCCGAGGCCGAGGCCATCAGCGCTATCCTCTATCCTAACGACGCCGGCGAGCACGGCCGCCTGCTGCGCCTGAAGCAGGAGTACCTGTTTGTTTCCGCCGGTATCTACAGCCTGCTCGATACCTTTGAGAAGGAGCACGGCGAGAACTGGGAGCTGCTGCCGCAGTTTGTTGCCATCCATACCAACGACACCCACCCCGCCATGTGCGGCCCCGAGCTCATGCGCATCCTCATCGACGAGAAGAAGCTCGAGTGGGATGACGCCTGGAACATCGTGACGCAGGTCGTGAGCTACACCAACCACACCATCCTGCCCGAGGCTCTGGAGAAATGGCCCATCGGCACGTTCTCCAAGCTCCTTCCCCGCGTGTACCAGATCATCGACGAGATCAGCCGTCGTTGGCACGAGTCGTTTGACACCACGCAGGAGGGCTGGCAGGAGCGTCTGCGCCAGACCGCCATTCTGTGGGACGGCGAGATTCGCATGGCCAACCTGTCCGTGATCTGCAGCCACAGCGTCAACGGCGTGGCCAAGATTCACTCCGACATCATCAAGAACATCGTGCTCAAGGACTTCTATGCCTTAACGCCCGAGAAGTTCAACAACAAGACCAACGGCATCTCGCACCGTCGCTTCTTTGCCGAGGCCAACCCCACCTATGCCAAGCTCGTCACCGATGCCATTGGCGACGGCTGGCTCAAGGATGCCTTTGAGCTGGAGAAACTCAAGGAGTTCCAAAACGACAGTGAGTTCCTGAAGGCCGTGGGTGCCTCCAAGCGCGCCAACAAGGAGCGCTTGGCCGCCTACGTTAAGGCCGAGACCGGTCTGGTCATTGACCCCAACACCGTCTTTGATGTTCAGGTTAAGCGCTTCCATGCCTACAAGCGCCAGCTTATGAACATCATGAAGGTGATGGACATCTACAACCGTCGCATCGCCGATCCCAATTTCCACGTGACGCCGACGACCTTCATCTTTAGCGGCAAGGCTGCCTCGAGCTACACCTTCGCCAAGGAGACCATCCGCCTCATTAACTCCGTGGCCGACGTCATCAACAACGACGCCCGCGTCAACGAGGTCATGAAGGTCTGCTTTATCCCCAACTTCCGCGTAAGCAACGCCCAGCTCATCTACCCCGCTGCCGAGATCTCGGAGCAGATCTCCACGGCCGGCAAGGAGGCCTCGGGTACGTCTAACATGAAGCTCATGATGAACGGCGCCATTACGCTGGGCACCCTCGACGGCGCCAACATCGAGATCGCCGACCTGGCTGGCCGCGAGAACGAGGCCATCTTTGGCCTGACCGCTCCCGAGGTCGAGCAGCTTTGGGCATCCAACAGCTACTTTGCGTGGGATACCCTCAACGGCGACCGCGAGCGTCTGGGCCGAGTGATGGACGAGCTCAAGGACAACACCTTTGCGGGTCTTTCGGGCAACTTCGAGAGCATCTACAACGAGCTCATGAACAACAACGACCCCGACCTGGTCATGGCCGATTTCCGCAGCTACGTGGATGCATGGGAGAAGCTCACCGGCAGCTACGGCGACCAGGAGACCTGGAACCGCAAGGCGCTGCTCAACACCGCCTCCTCCGGCTGGTTCTCGAGCGACCGCACCATTCGCGAGTACCGCGACGAGATCTGGCACGCGTAAAGGCGCGCGAGCTCCCTTATGCCAGCACGGCATTACTCGACGGGCGCGACCGAGCGCCGCGCCCGTCGCTAATGGGTTTAAGAACATCGATGACAGAAGGAGAAATCGATGAGTAAGAAAGAATGCATCGCGATGCTCCTCGCAGGAGGACAGGGCAGCCGATTGGGGGCACTCACCCAAAAGATCGCTAAGCCGGCGGTTAGCTTTGGTGGTAAGTTCCGCATTATCGACTTTTCGCTGTCCAACTGCTCTAACTCGGGCATCGATACGGTGGGCGTTCTGACGCAGTACCGTCCCTACCTGCTGCATGCCTACGTGGGCTCCGGCGAGGCTTGGGATCTGGACAGCCGTGACGGCGGCGTGTCGATCCTGCCGCCGTACGAGACGCAGACCGGTGGCGCCTGGTATGCGGGCACGGCCGACGCCATTACGCAGAACCTCGACTACATCAAGGCCAACGACCCCAAGTACGTCCTGATTCTTTCGGGCGACCATCTGTATCGCATGGACTACCGCAAGATGCTCAAGACGCACATTGAGAACAACGCCGACCTCACGGTGAGCGTTATGCCCGTGCCGTGGGAGGAGGCCAGCCGCTTTGGCATCCTGACCACCGACCCCGAGGACGGCCGCATCACCAAGTTTACCGAGAAGCCCGAGAAGCCCGATTCGAACCTCGCGTCCATGGGCATCTACATCTTCTCGGCCGACGTCCTGATCGAGGCGCTCGAGCAGGACGCTCTGGACCAGCGCTCGAGCCACGACTTTGGCAAGGACATCATCCCCAAGTTGCTCGGCGAGGGCAAGCGCCTGTACAGCTACGAGTTCCACGGCTTTTGGAAGGACGTCGGCACCATCGCCAGCTTCCACGAGACCTCGATGGACCTGCTGGGCAACAACCCCGAGTTCGACCTGTTTGATAAGAACTTCCCCATCATGTCCAACATCACCACGCGTCCGCCGCACTACATTGGTCCGGACGGCCGCCTGGACGACTGCCTGGTCTCCAACGGCTGCAAGATCTACGGCACCGCTCGCCACTCGATCCTTTCGACCGATGTCATCATCGAGGAGCGCGCCGTGGTCGAGGACTCCGTGCTGCTGCCGGGTGCGCACGTTAAGAGCGGCGCGCACATCTGCCGCGCAATTTTGGGCGAGAACTCCACGGTCGAAGAGGGCGTGAAGCTCGGCTCTGTCGATACCACCAAGGATACGGCCGTCGTTGGAAATGACGTCGTTATCGGGAAGGGGGAATGATCCGATGATCAATCGCAAGGCCATCGGTTATATCACCGCTAACTACTCTTCGACCTACGGCAGCGTGCTGCTCAAGGACCGCCCCATCGCGTCCGTTCCGTTTTTGGGCCGCTACCGCCTGATCGACTTCCCGCTGTCCAACATGATGAATGCCGGCATTAAGACCGTCGGCGTCGTCATGCCGGGCAACTACCGCTCGCTGATCGACCACGTGGGCTCGGGCAAGGACTGGGGTCTGGACCGCAAGAAGGGCGGCCTGTTCATGGTGCCCGGCAACGCGTATGGCACCACCAAGGGCGGTATGCGCTTCCTGCTGCGCGACATCATCTCCAACAAGACGCTGTTCCAGCGCTCGGATAAGCCCTATGTCGTGATGATGGGCACCAACATCATCTTTAACATGGACCTCAACACCATCATCGACGCGCACGAGAACTCCGGTGCCCAGATGACCGTGGTGTACTGCAAGGCAACGCGCAACGTCGATGACGAGACCAAGCTGCAGATCAACGAGAACGGCCGCCTGACGGGCGTGAGCGCCGGCGTCGTGTACGGCGATAACGCCTCTATGGACTGCTGCATCGTCAACCGCGAGACGCTGCTCGAGATTATCGACCACTACCAGGCCGCCGACTATCTGGACCTGCTCGAGGCACTCCAGGGCGACTTTGGCAACATCGACGTGTGCAGCTACGAGTACAAGGGCGAGGTCGTGGGCGTGTTTAGCGAGAAGTCGCTGTATCGCCGCAGCATGGACCTGCTCGACCAGACCGTGGCCGACCAGCTCTTCGATCCCGAGCGCCCGATCCTGACCAAGGCTCACGACGTGCCGCCTTCGCGCTATGCGACCGGCAGCCACGCGTGCAACTCGATCATCTCGGCCGGCTGCATCATCAAGGGCACCGTGCGCAACTCGATCCTGTCGCGCGGCGTTGTAGTCGAGGAAGGCGCTTCGGTGACCAACTCGATCATCAACCAGAGCTGCATCATCAAGAGCGGCGCCCGCGTTGAGAATGCCATCTTGGACAAGAACAACGTGGTTCCCACCAACACCGAGCTTCGCGGCACGCCCGAGAACATCCTGGTGCTGGGCAAGGCTCCGTTAACTCCCGATACCACCATCGTGCATTAACGTAGGCACCGCAACATCGCTCGTAACATGTAGAATAGCCGCCCGGTTTGCGCCAGGCGGCTATTCTCGAATTGCAACAGGGAGACAATATGGCAGATTCCAGCAAAAAGATGCAGATCGTGTTTGCCTCGGCCGAGTGCGCACCGTTTGTAAAGACCGGTGGCCTGGGCGACGTGGCAGGCTCGCTGCCTGCGGCGCTTGTGCGCGCCGGCGCCGAAGTCATCGTGATGGTGCCCAAGTACGCCACCATCAAGGACGAGTACAAGGCAAAGATGGAGCACTTCTCCGACTTTTACGTGAGCCTAGGCTGGCGCAACGAGTACTGCGGGCTCGAGAAGCTCGAGCACGACGGTGTCACCTATATGTTCATCGACAACGAGCGCTACTTTGCGCGCGACTATCCGTACGGCTTCTTTGACGACGGCGAGCGCTTTGCGTTCTTCTCCAAGGCCATCACCGAGAGCTTGCAGCACCTGCCGGCCGGTTTTGAGTGCGACATCCTGCACTGCAACGACTGGCAGACGGCACTGGCGCCCGTGTTCCTGCGCGAGTTCTACCAGGGCCTGCCGCTGTACGACCGCGTCAAGACCGTGTTCTCGATCCACAACGTGGCGTTCCAGGGCCAGTTTAGCGACACCGTGATGGAGGACATCCTGGGTGTGGCGCATATTCCGGCGGCCGCCTCGCAGCTGCGTTGCGACGCCTGCAGCATCAACTACATGCTGGGCGCGCTGCGCTATGCCGATGCCATCACCACGGTGAGCCCCACCTATGCCAACGAGATCCAGACGCCCGAGTTTGGCGAGGGCCTGGACGGTGTGCTGCGCGAGCGCTCCTATGCGCTGCAGGGCATTTTGAACGGCATTGACGTGGCAGGCTTTGACCCAGCGACCGACAAGCGCATTGCCGCAAACTACACGGTCGAGGACCGTTCCGGCAAGGCTGTGTGCAAGGCAAAGCTGCAGGAAGAGCTGGGGCTCGAGGTTCGCGACGACCGCCCGCTTATGGTGATGGTCACCCGTCTGACGCGCCAGAAGGGCTTGGACTTGGTCATGTACGCGCTCGACCGCATTTTGGCCGGCGGCGTGCAGGTGGCGGTGCTGGGCACCGGCGACCGCGACTACGAGGACGGCCTGCGCTACTTCCAGGACAAGTACCCCGGAACCATGGCCGCGCGCATCGAGTTCGATCCTGCGCTGTCGCAGCGTATGTATGCCGCCGCCGACATGTTCCTGATGCCTTCGAAGTTTGAACCCTGCGGCCTGTCGCAGATCATCGCCATGCGCTACGGCACCCTGCCCATCGTTCGCGAGACCGGTGGTCTGAAGGACACGGTGATCCCGTATAACGAGTTTACCGGCGAGGGCACGGGCTTCTCGTTTACCAACTTTAACGGCGACGAGATGGGCGACGCCGTGTTCCGCGCGGCACGCTTGTTCTGGGACAATCGCGATGCCTGGAACCAGCTGGTCACGCAGGCCATGAGCCAGGACTTTAGCTGGACGCGCTCGGCCGACAAGTATCTGGACCTGTACTTCTTTATGCATCCGGAGATTGAGAGGCCGGCGGCGGTTGTCGACGAGCCTGAGCCCAAGGCCAAGCCGGTTGTTGAGGCGCCCGCAGCTGCTGAGGAGCCCAAGACTGAGGAAAAGACGGTTGAGGCAGCTCCCGAGGCTGAGGATAAGCCGGCTGCAAAGCCTGCCGCCAAGAAGACTACGACGCGCAAGACGACGGCTAAGAAGGCTACGACCACGAAGGCCGCTGCGGCAAAGACGACTGCTGCCAAGACAACGACGACGCGTAAGCGCACGACCGCCGCTGCCAAGAAGGCCGCCGGGGCCGAGGCTGCTCCCGAGGTAAAGGCCGAGACCGCCAAGGCCAAGCCGGCCGCAAAGGCTCCGGCCAAGACTGCAGCCAAGAAGACGACCGCGACCAAGACCACTGCCGCCAAGAAGACTGCAGCTACGAAGGCGACGGCTACCAAGTCGACGACCGCCAAGGCCACTGCAACGAAGGCGGCCGCAAAGCCGGCAGCCAAGGTCGAGGAGACGCCTGCCGAGTCCAAGGTAGAGGCAACCGTCGAGGCCAAGCCCGCCGCCAAGACCACCACGCGCAAGCGCACTACGACGACGGCCAAGAAGACCACAACCAAGGCTGCTGCTCCCAAGGCGGAAGCTAAGGCCGAGGCCAAACCCGCAGTAAAGGCCAAGCCCGCGCCGAAGGCAGCCGAGGCCAAGCCCGCTGCTGCCAAAGAGGAGCCCAAGGCCGAGGTAAAGGCCAAGCCGGCGACGAAGGCCGCCCCGAAGGCAGAGGCTAAGCCCGAGCCCGCCAAGGAGACCCCGGTCTCCCCCGCCGCTCCGGCAGCGGAAAAGGCCCCGTCCAAGAAGACGTCCGTCCGCAAGGCAACGGCCACCCGCAAGCGCCGCTAGCCCACAGACGATCTAAAACCTAATCAAAACCCTAAACAAGGGGCGCTCCAACCGGGCGCCCCTTCTCTGTAGATAGTTGGTAAAACGATTTTCCAGCACAACCGTTCGCCGATAGTGAGCGGCTGTAGTTTATACAACTAAAGTACAACGATATACTTAAATACTGTGCGTTAAGCCCATGGCCAGCTGGCCATGACTGTATAGAACTGGACCGTACTATGAGATTGATTCACAACAGCCGCCTACCGCAGTTTCGCACTCCGTTTGGCGCTGTGACCACTGGAACTTCCGTTGCACTCTCGGTGATTTTGGAGGATGCCGATCCCAACCAGGCAACACTCACCTTGCGTACCTGGGTCGATGAGGTCGGCGAGACCCTGATCCCGATGGAACACGAGGGCGATGGCATTTTTACCGGTGAGCTCAAATGCGATGAACCGTGTCTTGTGTGGTACAGCTTTATCTGCAATATCGAGGGCCAGCCCGAGGTTCGCCTGGGCGCGCCGCAAGGTCGCACCGGCGGCGAGGGCGTAACCTACGACTATGCCGAGGTGCCGTCCTTCCAGATTACCGTCTACAAGCACCGCGAGAACCGCCCCACCTGGTACGAGCGCGGCATGGTGTACCAGATCTTCCCCGACCGCTACGCCCGTGACGAGCATTGGCGCGAGCGCACAATGGCTCAACTCGAAAAACCGCGCAAGGGCATTCAGCGCCGGATGGTCGAGGACTGGAACGAGCCGCCCGTGTACGACCGCGCCGAGGACGGCTCCATCAAGACCTGGGACTTCTACGGCGGCTCACTCAAAGGTATCCAGGAAGACCTGCCCCGCATCGCCGAGCTGGGCTTTACGGCCATCTACCTCAATCCCATCTTTGAAGCCGCGAGCAACCACCGCTACGACACGGCCGACTACACCAAGATCGACCCGATCCTGGGCACTGAGCAGGACTTTACCGAGCTGTGCCAGGCAGCCGAGAAGCTGGGCATCTCCATCATCCTGGACGGCGTCTTCAACCACACGGGCGATGACTCGATCTATTTCAACCGCTACGGCAACTACCCCGGCGTGGGTGCCTGGCAGAGCGAGGATTCGCCGTGGCGCGATGCGTTCACCTTCCACGAGGACGGCTCGTACGACTGCTGGTGGGGCGTGGGCAACATGCCAGCCATCAACGAGAAGTCCGAGCTGGTGCGCGAGAAGCTCCTGGGCAAGGACGGCGTGATCCGCAAATGGCTGCGCGCCGGTGCCCATGGTTGGCGCCTGGACGTCGCCGACGAGCTTTCCGACGACTTCCTGGCCCAGATCAAAAAGGCCGTAGTTGCCGAAAAGCCCGATGCACTGTTGCTCGGCGAAGTCTGGGAAGACGCCTCCAACAAGATTAGCTACGGCCATCTGCGCCGCTACCTGCAGGGCTCCGAACTGGACTCTGCCATGGATTACCCCTTCCGCGACATGGTCATCGGCTTTTTGATGGGCTACAAAAACGCCTACCAGGCAGCCGAGGATATCGAGACCCTGCGCGAAAACTACCCGAGCGAGGCATTGTCCTGCGCGCTCAATCTGCTTTCGAGCCACGACCGTCCGCGCATCATCTCGGTGCTCGGCGGCGGCCCCGACGAGTCGCAGCTGCCCGAGTGCGAGCGCAGCAAATGGAGACTGGACGAAAACGCGATGGGACTGGCCAAGAGCCGCTTTTGGCTTGCCACGCTCATGCAGATGACCTTCCCCGGCGTGCCTTCGATCTACTACGGCGACGAATACGGCCTGGAGGGCCTGACCGACCCGGGCAACCGCCGCACCCTGCCGACAAAGGACCAACTGCACGACTTCGACACGCTGGCTATTGTCAAGAACGCCTCCGCCGTACGCCGCGCACTGCCATTTATGATCGACGGCGAGATCAAGGCCTTCGCGCTCAACGACGAGGTGCTGGCATACAACCGCACGGGCAAGGATGGCGAGTCCGCGACGGTTATCATCAACCGCAGCCTGCGCAATTCGCACCGCGTGACGATTCCGGCGCTCGACGAATGTGCGAGTGACGTGATCAGCGGTCACGAATGCGAGATCCACAACGGTACGGTCACGCTCGATCTGTATCCGCTGGGCTCTTCGATCATCTATCACCATGCCGAGCAGCGCCTGCAGGAGCCGCTCGATCACGGCGCGGGCGTCGTGTGCCACATCACGTCGGTGCCCACCGACGACGGCAAGCCCGGTACGATTGGTGCGCCCACGCGTCGCTTTATCAACCACCTGGCCGCTATGGGTATGCGCTACTGGCAGGTTCTGCCTGTCAACCCGACGGACTTCTTCCGCTCCCCTTACGCTGGGCCTTCGGCCTTTGCGGGCAATATTGACCTGCTGCCCGAGAGCCAAGAGGAGCTGGCGGCCGACTTTGAGACTTGGAAGGCCCGAGGCGGCGAGGATGCAGACCCGCTCTACACGGCGTTTAAGCATCGCAACGCCGATTGGCTCGAGAAGTACTGCGTCTACATGGCGGTTAAGAAGCACTTTGAGGGCGAGTCGCGCCACGATTGGCCGGCGGATGTCGCCCGCTACAACGAGCATCTGATCGACGACAAGCGCTTCCACAACGAGGCCGAGCTGCAGGCGTTTATGCAGTATCGCTTTGACCTGGCCTGGTGCGAGCTCATGAACTATGCGCACAAGAAGGGCATCGAGGTCATCGGCGACATTCCTATGTATGTTTCGGACGATTCGGCAGACGCATGGAGCGAGCCCGAGAACTTCTGGCTATCCGATACCGGCAAGGCGATTGAGATTTCTGGCGCGCCGCCCGACAACTTTGCACCCGAGGGCCAGGTGTGGGGCAACCCCACCTTCCGTTGGGACCACATGAAGGAGAACGGCTACCGCTGGTGGATGGACCGTCTGCGTCGCGCGTTCTCGCTCTACGATCGTGTGCGCCTGGACCACTTCCTGGGATTCCACAGCTACTTTAGCGTTCCCGCAGGTAAGGCCTGCGCCGACGGCCGCTGGCTGGCGGGTCCGGGCAAGGACCTGTTCCAGACTGCCTATGACGAGCTGGGGCCGCTCAACTTTATCGCCGAGGACCTGGGCTACCTGACGCCCGGCGTTCGCGCCATGGCTTCGACCTGCGGCTTCCCCGGTATGGACGTGCTGGAGTTTAGCGATTACGACGTCCGCTGCGGCGTGCATCCCACGCCGGGCAAGATTCTGTACACCTCGACGCACGACACGTCGACGCTCGCCGGTTGGTGCACGCGCTCCTTTGCGGGCGGCGACGAGCCGAGCGGTGTTGAGGTGGCGGCCAAGCTGATGAGCGACGCGCTGGCAAGCGACGCTCCCCTGGTGATGATGCCGCTGCAGGATATCCTGGGACTTGGCGACGACTCGCGCATGAACGTGCCGGGCGTGGCCACGGGCAACTGGACCTGGCAGGCCAATGAGGCCGATATTGAGGCAGCTGAGGGCAAAACCGCACAGCTCCTGCGCAACACCCATAGATTCTGGGGCGAAGCGTGATAAAACCCCCGATATAGGGTACAGTTACAGCTGTTTGAATTTTTGCGGGCAGAGCGATCTGCCCGCTTTGTGCTGAAAAGGAAGTAATATGGCGCGCTACGATTACAAGTGCTCGAGCTGCGGCAACGTGTTTGAGGTTGAGCATCCCATGTCCGAGACCCCCGAGGTCGTGTGCCCGAGCTGCGGCGCTCCGGCGGCCAAGACGTTCTCGGCCAGCGGCATCAAGTTTGAGGGAAGCGGCTTCTACAACACCGACCAGCGCAGCGGTGGTTCCAGCACCAACGCCACAAGCGGCTGCTGCGCCAACTGCCCACACAACCACTAGAGACAAGCGGTCCCGCCACCCAGGTTTCGTTATGAGTTGCGGTGAAATAGTTCCTGAATCAGCCCATCCAACGGCCAAACAGGAACTATTTCAC
>CABQMF010000038.1 GCA_902465265.1 uncultured Collinsella sp.
CAGGATCGGCTAACTGCAGCCGTAATCTCTTGGGGACGGAGGAAAAAGGGCCCCGGCCGGGATGACCGACCGGGGTCCTTGGACAGAGCTATGTTCGGCTTTCGCCGTGTGCCTGCGAGCTACTCCTCGACGAGCTCAAACTGAGCGGGACCGACGCCGCACACCGGGCATACGTAGTCCTCGGGCAGCTCGGGCGTGTCGACCTCAACCTCGTAACCGCAAACGGTGCACACGAACTTATACGTCTTCTTCTCCTCAGTCATGATGTTCTCCTCTCGAACGTGACTGCTGGTGTACTTGCTTATTAGTATATATTCTCAATAATATAATGCAAGTATTTTTAAAACATTTCTAGCCTTGATACGAGGACGCCTTCGGAGGCGTCTTGCCCTTCAGCACCTTGTGGTAGTAGTCATAGGTCAACGGTGTCTCGCCGCTCAGACGCTCGGCATCCTCAACCTCGCCGATAAACAGCAGGTGCGTGCCCACGTCCACGGTGTCGATCAGACGGCAACTAAACAGCGCTGCCGCGTGCTCGGGCACATAGGGCATGCCAAGGGCAGTCTCGCGGGTCTCGTACTTGGCAAACTTGTCATAGTCGCTGCTGGTGCGGAACCCAAAGTTGCCAATGTAGAGCATATCGGCCGTCTGATCGATCACGGTCAGCGCAAAGGCCTTGGCGGACGAGATAACACCAGACGTGACATTTTCCTTATTCACGGCAACCGAGATGCGCGGCGGCGTAGACGTCACCTGCACCGCCGTGTTGATGACGCAGCCGGCGCGCAGTCCATCGGCCGCGGCGCTCACCACATACAGGCCGCTCGGCATCGTAAAGAACGCAGTTTTATCCATAACGATCACTCCCCTAACCCGGGTTGGAACCTCATGGAAGTATGTACCCACAAAAAAGGCGGCGCCCATAACGGATGCCGCCTTTGAGACATATGTGTCAGAACAGTAAGCAAGATGAGACGCCCACAGTTGCGGTGAAATAGGGACTGAATAGCCCCTCAAACAGGCAAAACAGTCCGCATTCCACCGCAACTTATGAAGGGTGGTCAGCGATTACGCTCCTTGAGCGCGCGATCGATTTCGCGCTGAACGTCACGCTTGGCCATGTCCTCGCGCTTGTCGTAGAGCTTTTTGCCGCGGCCCAGGCCCAGCAACAGCTTTACGCGGCCGTCGGTATTAAAGTAGAGCTCCAGCGGCACCAGCGCATAGCCGCGGTTGCGCAGTTTGCCGTCAAGAAAATCAATCTCCTTACGATGCAGCAGCAGACGGCGCCGGCGATCGGGATCACGATTCCACACGCCACCGTGGCTGTAAGGGTGAATATGCAGACCCACCAGCCAGCACTCTCCGCCACGAATCAGCGCAAAGGTATCAGTGATCTGGCAGGCGCGCTCGCGAATCGACTTGACCTCGGTACCGCTCAGTTCAATGCCGCACTCAAAGGTCTCGTCGATAAAGTACTCGTGATGTGCCGAACGATTCTTGGAGATGAGCTTGCGCTCGCGCTTACTGGGCATCGCCGGCCTCCTTGGCGCCATCGGAACCCTTGCCCGTAGCTTCGCGCTTAGCCTTGCGCTCGGCGTTGAGCTCGGCGTCGCTCTCGCGCACCAGCTTGATGATCGCCGCGCAGGCCTCCTCGCCCACCAGGTCGCGGGCACGGACCGTCAGACGCGTCGCCTCCTGCTTGTCGCCGTCGCTCGCGGCATCGGTCGCACACATGATCAGGCAAATGGCAATCTCAGCCGAAGGCGAGGTCGGCACGCCTTGCAGGCTCAGCTCGCCCATCACGTGCTCGTCGCTCTCCTCGGCGGCATCGGGATAGGCAGCATGAATCTTGTTGAGCAGGCGCGTCGTATGCGCATCGCCAGGCGCAAGGCGCAGGGCCAAGCGGGCACAACCCACAGCGGCCGAGACATTCTCGGTCTCGGGCTCCAAGAAGTACTGGCCCAGATTGGCATAGGCGCGGGCGGCGCACTTACCGTCGCTCGCACGCTCCAGCACCGAAAACGAAAGCGAAGCCCACTCCTGCTTGTCTTCGAGCGCGCGGAACAGCTCGGCAAGGTCCAGACGATAGTTGCAGTTCATAGGATCCCAACGCACGGCCTGCATCAGAGCATTGCGGGCACTCACATAATCCTGTTGGCGAATGTAAGCGAATGCCATGTCGGAGTACAGACGGTCAAACGGCACCTCGACCTGAACCAGCTCGCGCGGATCCTTTTCCACGCGACGATACGCCAGACGCTCAAACTTGCTATCAAAGCTAAAGTACTGACGATTCTCCTCCGTCTTGCACTCGGCGTCGATATACTCCTCGGCGAGCTCCACCAGGCGCTCCAACAGCGGCGTCGCCGTAGCCAGGTCGCCCTGCGCCAGATAGTTCTCGGCATACGTGATGTCTTGCAAGCTGATGGGCAGATCCATGGCTACTCCTCGATCTGAGCGAAACACGGCAGGCGCCGTATATACGGTCGATACACAAAACCCGGGTCTCTTACGAGGCCCGGGCGTTCATTTTGTGGTAGCCCGTACCAGATTCGAACTGGTGATCTCCGCCTTGAGAGGGCGGCGTCCTAAACCGCTAGACGAACGGGCCATATGTAGCAAATGCAATGGCTGGGATGGAGGGAGTCGAACCCCCATTGACGGAACCAGAATCCGCTGTCCTGCCATTAGACGACATCCCAATGACTGCATCGCTGCGCTCGGCTGTGCCTTTGCGCAAGAAAGAAATATACGGGAAGACCCGTCGTGACGCAAGCCCCAATTTTAACTTTTTTGAAATTCGGCCAAATTGGCCCGATTTAGCCCGACCCGTGAAGGACCTGTGGAGCTAGCCGCCGCACACAAAGGGCAGAACGCCGCGAACGGTAGCCGTCGACCGTTGGCAGATTCTATCGCGAAAGCGATAGCACCAGGTAACACAATCGAAGTGACAATAATCGCGTAGACATCGAGGCGCTATGGACGAAGAGTTGGATTACCTATGGGAGACCTTGGGGCTCGAAATATCCGCCGGACCTTGGCCCGACCGGGACAAAATCCACCCCACGCTGCGTCCCGCCATCACGGTGATGCAAGCGGAATACCGTCACGCCTCGTTTTTAATTATGCGGACGTCATGGCACGCGACGCTCCCCGACCTCAAGCGCATCCAGGCGAGCCTCGTCGAGTTATCCGGCATGCCGACCGTCATATCCGAGACGCATCTGGAGCGACGACAGCGCGAGCGCCTGCAGCGACAGCGAATTCCGTTTATCTGCTCCGGCGTTCAGGCATACTTACCCTTTATGGACGAAGAGTGCTGGAGTGGCACGCCCGACAAGCACGTAAAGATCTACGATCCACACGAATGGGCACGGCTGGAGGACTGACCGGGCAAGCCCGCCAGCCGGAAAGTGCGTCCCAGATTTCAAGCTCAAACTGGTCCCCACTTTCCCGTCGAGCCTCCAACCGGAAACCGTATCCCAGAATCGAAGCTCAGAATGGGACGCGCTTTCCGCAACCGGCCACTTTGGGAAAATGCATCCCGTTCTGGAAGCGAATTCCGGGGCGCAGTTTCCCGTCGAGCCCTCAACCGGAAACCGTGTCTCAGAATCAGCGCTCGAAACGGGACGCACTTTCCGCAGCTGCTACAGCAGTGCCTGGGTCCAGGCCACTTCCTTAAAACCGGGGATCGCAAAGTCGTCGCCCACCAGTAGCGGACGCTTGACCAGCATGCCATCGGTCGCCAACAGCTCGTAACACTCCTGATCCGTCATCCCCGCGTCCAGGCGCGCCCTCAGGCCAAGCTCTCGATACTTCATGCCCGACGAGTTAAAGAAGCGACGCACCGGCAGCCCCGAACGCGCAATCCAGGTCGCAAGTTCCTCAGCCGAAGGATTGTCTGTAACAATATCGCGATCGACGTACTCAACCCCATGCTCGTCCAACCAGGCCTTGGCCTTTTTACACGTCGAGCATTTGGGATATTCAACAAACAGTACTGCCATGGGAATTCCCTTCCTAGAAAAGACAAGTGTCTGGCAAGCAGCGCATCGATGGTCATCTGCGACCGATGCCGATATTGTAGCCAGCGCCGACGTACAGGCGGTCGCGGTTTTCCATCTTGAGGTTAACGTCTCGCATGGGCGTCAATGGGACGCGCCGCAAACCCCTATCCCATCTCGCGCATCCAGCGATCGAATGTCCCCACGCACACGCCCAGGCGTTTGGCCGCCTGACTCCGCGTGATAGCACCCGCCTCGTAGGTCGTCCGCACGAGGTCAAACTGCGGAGGGCGCGGCTTACGAGGCCGACCAAAGCGCACACCGCGGGCCTGCGCCGCCGCGATCCCCTCGGCCTGGCGCTGATGAATGTTTTCTCGCTCCACCTGTGCCACGTAGCTCAGCAGCTGCAAAACGATATCCGCAATCAGCGTGCTTGTCACGTCGGGCGCCCCGTTGCCCTTGGCGCGCGTGTCGAGCAACGGCATGTCCAGCACCACGATGGCGGCGCCGAGCTCTTTGGTTATGCGCCGCCATTCCTCGAGAATCTCGCTATAGTTGCGACCCAGCCGATCGATAGAAAGCACCACCAGCACGTCCCCATCCCTCAACGCGCACAACAGCTCACGATAGCGAGGGCGGTCGAAGTCCTTGCCGCTGGCGTGGTCGGCAAAAATGTTCTCCGGCTCCACGCCATAGGCGCTCAGCGCATCTAGCTGCCGATTCAGATTTTGGTCGCGCGAGCTCACGCGCGCATATCCGTATGCCGTTGCCATGTCATCCCCGCTCTCTCGTGAACCTGCCAAAAAGGGACAGGTTTATTTTGGTAGGTTTTATCTCCCATATCGCAGGCGGAAGGGCAAACGAGCGCGTGGTCAGACAATCGAACAGCCACATAAAAAAGGGCGGCCCAAAAAGACCGCCCCGCTCTCTATCAGCCACCAAGCCCCAGCTAGTGGATAAGTTTAAAGTCCAGATGTCCACGCGTGGTATTGACACGCGAAACCTCGATGACCACGCGCTGCCCCAGCTCATAGCGGGTCCCCGTGTCGGCACCTGTGAGCGTGAGCGCGTCCTCGTCAAACTCGAACCACTCGTTGCCCAGGCTCTTAATCGAAACCAGACCCTCGACTTGCGTCAGATCCAGGCGTACGAACAGGCCCATGCTGCTGACCCACGAGACCGTTCCGGTATAGCGCTCGCCCAGGCGATCCTCATAGTACTGGGCGATCTTGATCTTTTGCGTCGCATGGCTGGCGGCATCGGCCGCACGCTCCGCATCGCTGCACGCACGACAAATCTGCGGCAGAATGCGTGGCAGGGACTCGCGACCTTTACCGATAAGCCGCGGCGTGCGTACCAAGGCGTCCTTGCCGCCCAGCTGCTCATAGGCCAGCTGCAGCTTGAGCACGCGGTGCACCACCAAATCGGGATAGCGGCGGATAGGACTCGTAAAGTGGCAGTAGCACGGCGCGGCAAGCGCAAAGTGGCCCTCGTTGCGCGGCTTGTACAGCGCGCGCTGCATACTGCGCAACAGCAGCGTGTTGACAAGCGGCGCATTGGCTGTGCCGGCCGCGGCGTCAACCGCGGCCTGCAGCTCATCGGGACTTCCCAGGGCAATACCGGCCGCACGGCGGTCATCGATGATGCCCAGCTGCGCCAGCGCCACGGCGGCACCGTGCAGGCTATCGGGACTGGGATCATCGTGCACGCGATAGCAAGCCTCAATGTCGCGGTCGGCCAGCCACTCGGCCACGCACTCGTTGGCGAGCAGCATGGCCTCCTCGATCAGCGACGTGGCACACGAACGCTCGCGGGCCACGATCTGCACGGGCACACCGTCCTCGTCCAAGAGCGCGCGGATCTCGGCCGTATCAAAGTCGACCGAACCGCGCGCGCGACGAATGCGGCGACGGAGCTCCGCAAGCTCGTTGGCGGCAACCAAAAAATCACCCAGGTCGACGTTATAGCCGCGGGCTGCCTCTTCGTATGCAAGCCCACGCTCAAGCGCCTCCTCGCGCGAGGCCTCGGCAGCCGCAACATCCTCGGCGGCACCCTCCAGCACCGAATATTCCACCGCTCCGGCACGCACCAGCAGCGCCTCGGCGCCATCATAGTCCATACGCACGCGCGAGCGAATCACGCTGGGATACGGGTCGTACTGGCGCACGCGGCCCTGCGCGTCGAGCTCAATGTCGACGGTAAACGCCAAGCGGTCCTCGTTTGGACGAAGCGAGCACAGGTCATTAGACAGGCGCTCGGGCAGCATGGGGAGTACGCGATCGGCAAGATACACCGACGTCGTGCGGTGACGAGCCTCAAGATCGATATGCCCGTCCCACGCCACATAGTGCGAGACGTCGGCGATGTGGACGCCCAGCTTGTAGCCACCCTCGGGCGTGCGCTCCAGCGAAATGGCATCGTCAAAGTCGCGCGCGTCGACCGGGTCAATCGTGATGACAAAGCGATCGCGCAGGTCGCGGCGAAGCGGGTCCTTGAGCGCCGCGGCCACGTCGAGCGAAAGCGCCTCGGCCTCGGCAAGCGCGGCCTCGGGATAGCTGTCGGTATAGCCATAACGCGCCATCACATACTGAACGCCCAAATCGGGCGCGTCGTCGCCGCCAATGCGGCGATCGATTGTCACCGTGCCCGATTCCAGACGCGTCGGATACGTTAGGATGCGCGCGACGACGACATCGCCAGGATGCACGTCCAAGTGTTCGGCAGAGGTGTCCTCGGGCAAAATAAAGAAGTCGGCCTTCAGGCGCGAATCGAGCGGCTCGATCACCCCGAGTGGACCAGCAGTCTGATACGTGCCCACCACGCTGATGGCGGCGCGCTCGACGACGCCTTCGATCACGGCGCGACGCTCACCATGCGGGCTGTTCTTAATGCTCACGGCAACGGTATCGCCATCCATGATCTCGCGCTTGCCGCGGCCCATGACCTTGTAGTCGCCGTTTTCGGTTATGACATAGGCACTGTGCTCATGGAGCTGCACGCGGCCAGTCAGGCTCGGACGACGCTCGCTGCGCACCGGCCCGCGCTTATTGCGAGCTCCACGCTTATGCTTGTTATTGCGCCCCATAGCGCCTCCTTGCTATCGATTGCCGTTTACATTTCAAGAGTCTACCCAAATGATCCCTAGGGGATGGAGGAAAACGGATCACTCGAATCGACCGACCCCCTAAGTAATCCGTTTTCCTCCGTCCCCAGGGAATCAAAAAACGGGCCGTCCCAAAAGGAACGACCCGTCGGAAGGAACGAATTCCAAACATGCCTACACGCGCAGGTAGCGGCGCATGGCGATGGCGGAACCAAAGAGACCGATAATGACGCCGACCAGAATCAGCGCGGCGTAGGTCACCAGGTAGTACTGCATCGGCAGGGCAAACGACATCCAGCCGATGCTTTCCTGCAGACGCGGAACCATCAGGTTGCGCAGCAGCTCCAGCGCGCCGATGGAAAGCAGCGAGCCCAAAATGGCCTGCAGCACGCCCTCGGTAATGAACGGCCCGCGAATAAAGCCGTTGCTGGCACCCACCAGGCGCATGATCGCGATCTCGCGGCGACGCGCCGTAATGGACAGGCGAATCGTGTTGTTGATAAAGATGAACGCGATAAAGGTCAGCAGGCCAACGAGCACCACAGCGGCGATGCGGATGTAGTTGGTCACCTGGAACAGGCGGCTCACTTCCTCTTGGCCATACAGCACGCTCGCGTTGACGTCACCGTCGTCCGCAATCTTCTGGAAGTCGGCGTTCTTCTTGAGCTTCTTTGCCGTGCTCTCGACCTGAGACGGGTCATCCATCTCGATCGCGAACGAGGCCGGAAGCGGGTTCTGGCCGTCGAGCGCGCTCATGGTGGCATCGGCGTTACCCGACATCTTGCTCGTGTACTCGGCCAGCGCGTCGTCCTTGTCCTTATAGGTCACGGACTTCACATTGCTCCACGTCTTGAGCTCGGCCTCAAAGGCCTGAACGTCTGCCTGATCGGCGTCATCGCTAATAAAGGCGTTAATGACAACCTGATCCTCGACGGTGCCGATCACGGAGTTCAGCATCGCGGAACCCATGATGAACAGGCCGATGATAAACAGCGAAAGGAAGATCGTGATGACGGCGCCGAGCGAGGTGGTCCAGTTACGGAAGAAGTGGCTCATTGCCTCTTTGAGCGAGTAGCCCACGTTAGTTGGTGCCATAGTTGCCGTAACCTCCCCTCTCCTGGTCGCGGATTACGTGGCCGCCCTCGAGGGCGATCACGCGACGGTGCATACTATCGACCATCTCGCGGTCGTGCGTAGCGACGATCACGGTGGTACCGGTGCGGTTAATGCGCTCGAGCAGCTTCATGATGCCCAGCGAAATCGCCGGGTCGAGGTTGCCCGTGGGCTCGTCGCAGATCAGCAGCGGCGGGCGGTTGACCATGGCGCGGGCAACGGCAACGCGCTGCTGCTCGCCACCGGAAAGCTGATCGGGCAGCGAGTCCATCTGATCGGCCAGGCCGACCAGACGCAGCACCTCGGGAACCTGGCTGCGAATGACACCCTTGGGCTTGCCGATGCACTGCAGGGCAAACGCCACGTTTTCGTAGGCAGACTTTTGAGGCAGAAGCTTAAAGTCCTGGAACACGGCACCAATCTGACGGCGCAGGAACGGAACCTTGCGGTTCTTGATCTTCATGAGGTCCTGGCCGGCGACCAAAATGCGACCGCTCGTGGGCCTGACGTCACGGTTGAGCGTCGACAGCAGCGTGGTCTTACCCGAGCCGGAGTGACCGACCAAAAAGACAAACTCGCCCGGATAGATCTCGATGTTGATGTCATCGAGCGCGGGCTTGTTGGGCTGCGCCGGGTAGATCTTGGTGACGTGCTCCATAAGGATGACGGGCTCGACACCTGCCTGCTTGGCCATCTTCTTGCGGCTGGCCTGCGGGTCGATGGGCGCAAAGACCGACGTGAAGTCGGGGTTGTTGAGCGCGTTGTCGAGGCTTGCGACCTCGGCGGCCTGGTCGCGCTCGACCACGGGCGCAGAGGGCTGCGTGGGGTCGGGAATGCCGGCAAAAAGACCGGACTGCGCGGGCTGCGGCGCGGGGGTCGCAGGAGCCATGGGGGCGGGAATGGCGGCCACGGTAGGCTGCGGCGCGACAGCGCTCGCCTGGGGCTGAGCCACGCGGGCAGTCACCGTCTGGACGGGCTCAAAGCCCGCCGCAGCGGAGAGCGCGACATCGTTGGTGGGGTTGTAGGCAAAGGGATCTGATGCCGGCTGTGCCTGATCTGCCGGCTGCGGGGGGATCGGGCTAAACAGCTGACCCTCTGAATCCGGAGTGGCGAAACGGTTGCCCGCGACGCTCGGCTGCGTCTTGGGGGTGTCATCGCCCGCACCGGAGGTACGGAAGTGGTTACCCACTGGTGCTCCTTATCATCGTGCGTTTAAACTACATGAGCGCTTTGTATTTTAGCAGGATTGCCTTTGCTGCACATAAGACGCACGGTTTTGCGACTCCCACCAGCCTCTGGGTGGGGCACGCTTTGAAAACGTCCTCGCGCATGAAACCCACTTATCTTGCTCCTACGGAGCTCCAGATAAGCGGGTTCCGCGCTGCGGATTGTTTTCAAAGCGTGCCCCACCCAGAGGCTTACGCCGACGCTACCGTTAGGAGCGTCAAGCTGAATTGCACTTTGTCGTGCTGAGCCCTTATCCCAATAGAAGCCCTGCTCGATACGGTCTCTTTAGAAGTTGCGGTGAAATAGGGACTGTTTTAGCAGCTAAAAGCCCTAATCAGTCCCTATTTCACCGCAACTTATATTGGGACTCAATGTTGCGCAACTTGGGTTGGGGATATCGCTTTACAGTTGAGTTAGATGGATGGTTCCAAGCTTGCTGGAGGTTGATATGGTTTGTCCTTATTGTGGTGCTGAGCTTGCTGATGAGGCTCAGTTTTGCGTGGGATGCGGGGCTGCGCTTGACGGGACACAGGCTATGCCCGTAGCCAACCCTGCGGTTGCGCCGGCACCCGTGGGTTCGCCCGCCCCCAGCAAGAAGCCCAAGAAAGGCATCGTGATCGCTATCGTCTGCGCGGCGGTAATCGTTGTTGGCGGGGGCGGTGGGCTGGCGTATCACCTGTATCAGCAGCATGTTCAGGAGCAGGAGCAGTATGAGTCGGCGCATTCCAAGCATGCGCTCGTGGTGAGTGTAAAGGCTGAAGGCTGGGACACCGATAACGGCGCTTCGCGTGTGCCGATGCGCGTAAAGGGCAAGACGGTCGACGGAAAGAAGGTCGACAAGGTCGAATATGTCGCTTCCGACGGCTCGGGCATCAAGCTTATCCAGGGCAAGTACACGCTCAAGGCGGCAGGCTCCCCCATCGCCGCCGATGGCACCATCTACCAGGTGCCTTGCACAAAGGCCGAGCTCACGCTCGACGATGCTTTTGCCAAGGGCGAGAAGATCGACTTGGCAGAACTCGCCGAGCAGGATTCGGTTTTGGACTTTACGCCCATCGATGCCGCTGACGTGACCGACGACGAGATCAACGACGCCGTGACACTCGCCATGGCATACAAGGGCAAGGACGCGCCCGACGTCGATGCACTGCAACACACCGCAACGAACCGCCGCGACACCGCCGTCGCGGCCAAGAAAGCCGCCGAAGAGGAAGCGGCGCGCCAGGCCGAGGAACAGCGCAAAGCCGCCGCACGCCACATCGAGGCCCAGACCTTCAGTGTCGACCTGCCCGAGTACTGGGATGGCAGGGTCACGGCAAAGGTCGACGGGGATTCGATAGGGCTGTTCTCGACCGCCTATCCCGACAAATGCTTCGGCAGTCTCAGCGGATATGACCATGAGGTATGGGCTGTCGGAGATATCGGCGGCTCGTGTGTAAAGGACATTAACCTCGGCGGCGGGCGCTATGTAGAAATATGGATTACGCGCTGGGCCTACGATGCCGCGATGTCCCATCTTTCCAAATACTCATCCAGCTCCAGCATCTGCTCGGATGATGCCGCTCGCGAGACCCTCGATTTGCAGTCCTTGGGAGCCATCTCATTCGACACCATCGTCTCCGAAATGAAAGCAGCGGACACGCCCGAGTCCAAAACGCTCTTCAAGGCAGACGACATCTTTGCCGGCACCCTGGCCCCGACCGTAAAACCTCTCTAGCTTCTTTCCCTGCCGTCTCCAAACGCAAAGCCGGGGTGCCTCCAGATGGAAGGCACCCCGGCTTTTTCATTGCCCAATATGGGAACGGTTCCCAAGTTAAAGCGCAACCAAAACGCCTTAGGCCAAGAACTCCTTGGTGGTCGCCACGATGTTGGCGGCGTCCAGGCCGTACTTGTGCAGGAGCTCGGCACCCGGGCCGGACTCGCCGAAGGTGTCGTTGACACCGATCTTCTTGAGCGGCGTCGGGCACTGCTCGCACAGGACGTCGGCGACGGCGCTGCCCAGGCCGCCGATCACAGAGTGCTCCTCGACGGTCACGACGTGGCCGGTCTTGGTGGCGCTCTTGACAATCAGGTCGGCGTCGATGGGCTTGATGGTATGCATGTTGATGACCTCGGCATCGATACCCTCGGCAGCAAGCTGCTCGGCAGCCTCAAGGGCCTCGCCGACCATGAGGCCGCAAGCGATGATGGTGACGTCGGTGCCCTCGCGCATGACGATACCCTTGCCCACCTCGAACTTGTAGGTCTCGGGGTCGTTGATGACCGGTGAGGCCAAACGGGCAAAGCGCATGTACACGGGGCCGTCGCACTCGTAGGCGGCGCGCGTCACGGCGCGGGCCTCGACGTCGTCGGCGGGAACGATAACGGTCATGCCGGGGATAACGCGCATGAGGGCGATATCCTCGCAGCACTGGTGCGTGGCGCCGTCCTCGCCCACCGAGATACCGGCGTGCGTGGCGCCAATCTTAACGTTGAGATGCGGGTAGCCGATGGAGTTGCGGACCTGCTCAAAGGCTCGGCCGGCGGCAAACATGGCAAAGCTGCTCGCGAAGGCAACGCGGCCGGTGGTCGCGATACCAGCGGCAACACCCATCAAGTTGCTCTCGGCGATGCCTACATCGAAGAAGCGGTCGGGGCAGGCGGCCTTAAACTTACCGGTCTGCGTGGCGGCGGCCAGGTCGGCGTCGAGGACCACAAAGTCATCGTGCTCGTTGGCGAGCTCGACGAGGGCCTCGCCGTAGCTTACGCGCGTGGCGATTTTCTTGACGTCTGCCATCCTAGAGCTCCTCTCCGGCGGCCGTGAGCTCTGCCATGGCCTGCTCAAACTGTTCATCGTTGGGGGCCTTACCGTGCCAACCCACCTGGTTCTCCATAAAGGAGACGCCCTTGCCCTTCATGGTCTCGGCGATGATGGCGGTCGGCTGGCCCTTGGTGGCGCGAGCCTCGGCAAAGGCGGCGCGAATCTGATTGAAGTCGTTGCCGTCGGCGAGCTCCACCACGTGGAACTTAAAGGCGCGGAACTTGTCGGCGAGCGGCATGGGGTCGTTGACCTCCTCGACGGGGCCGTCGATCTGCAGGCCGTTGTGGTCGACGATCACGCAGAGGTTATCGAGCTGCTGGTTGCCGGCGAACATGGCGGCCTCCCAGACCTGGCCCTCCTCGCTCTCGCCATCGCCCAGCAGGGCGTACGTGCGGTAAGTATCGCCCCAGTGCTTGGCGGCAACCGCCATGCCCACGGCGGCGGAGATGCCCTGGCCCAGCGAGCCGGTGGACATATCGACGCCCGGGGTGTCGTTCATGTTGGGATGGCCCTGCAGGTGGCTGCCGATGTGGCGCAGCGTCTCGAGGTCCTCCTTGGGGAAGAATCCGCGCTCAGCGAGCACGGCGTACAGACCAGGCGCGCAGTGACCCTTGGAAAGCACGAAGCGATCGCGGTCGGCCTTGCGGGGGTCGGCCGGGTCGACGTTCATTTCCTCAAAGTACAGATAGGTCATGATGTCGGCAGCGCCGAGCGAACCGCCCGGATGGCCGGACTTGGCAGCGTGCACGCCGGTGACGATGCCCTTCCTTACCTCGTTGGCAACCTTTTTGAGCTCTTCGTCGCTCATTGTGCCTTCCTTTCATCCTCTTTAGACAAGATGCGCACGGCACGGAAAGGTCGTCCCAACCCAGCCGCGATGCACGTACGTCATTCATTATGCTGGAAACTGATGGCTTTACCAGACTTTTTATCATTATTTGAGCAATTTAGCAGGCAGACCCGCTGATGAAACGGTTTATCAATGTGAACGTCTTTTGGATGCGGTGGCCACCGCTCGCCCCGGCACAAAAATGATCCGCAATCCTGCCGTCCCCTACGGATCACCTGATCCCTTGGGGACGGAGGAAAACGGATCATGTCCGCAAACCGAAATTCAGCCTACGCGTTAATGTCCTTGAAGCCCTCACCGAAGGTCTCCGTGACATCGGCCACGGTCACGATGGCGCGCGGGTCGCGCTCGCGCACGATCGTCTTGAGCGTATTGAGCTCGCGACGGCTCACAATGACCATGATCACCGGTTTCTCGGCGCCCGAGTACATACCGGTCGCCTTAAACTTGGTGCAGCCGCGGCCCAGGCCATACATGATGTCGGCCGCGATATCGGGAAACTTGTCCGAGATGATGAGCACCATACGGCGCCTGTTGCCGCCGTCGACCACAGCATCGATCACATAACCGCTAATGACCATCGAAAGGCCTGCATACAGCGCGTTTTCGACCGAGAAGACCGGGGCCGAGAGCGCGCACACGGCGACATCGATCGCCATGACGGTGGAGCCCACCGGTAGCGACGTATTGCGCGAGATGATCTGGCCGATCGTGTCGGAGCCGCCGGTGTTGGCACCGGCGCGCAGCACCATGCCGTAGCCGATGCCCGTGATAATGCCGCCCCACATAGCGGGCAGCATCAGATCGGCATGTGCCAGCGGCGCCACAAACGGAGCGAACAGGTCGGTGAAAAAGCCCAGCAGCACAAAGCCCGTCGCGGTCTGCACCACGTAGAACATGCCACCCTCGCGCATAACGACCAGCAGCAGCAAGGCATTCATCACAATGGTTTGGATACCGACAGGCAGCGAGATGCCATGAGACGCACCGACCGCCTGGATAATCGTGGCGAGACCCGTAACGCCGCCGGCAGCAAGACCGTTGGGGATCAAAAACAGGTCCGTCGCGATAGCGGCCAGAGCGCAGCCCAGCATAATCTTGGGCAGATCGTGAAAGAAGTTCAGCGAAAGAATGCGTTTGATGTCCAGACGATATGCCATGCTGCCTCCCTCAAAAAAGCGCACCCAAACGAGTGCGCTTTGAACTTCTTGCTGTATTCGATTCTACCGATTCACCGAGCAAATACCACCCCTGCGAAGTGTTCGCATCGACCCGGAGCCTACCATGTGCCTAGGCGCCCGAGCCTTCCGCATCGGCGTTGCCGGTCGCCCAGCGATGGTAACCGATCACAAACGGATCCAGATCGCCATCGTCGAGAACGGCCTCGACGTTGCTGGTCTCCACGCCCGTACGCAGGTCCTTGACCATCTGATACGGGTAGAGCACGTAGCTGCGGATCTGGTTACCAAAACCGATCGTGGTCTTGGGTCCACGAATCTCGTCGAGCGCCTCGGCGCGCTTCTCGAGCTCGATCTCGTACAGACGGGCCTTGAGAATCTGCATGCACGCGGCCTTGTTCTGAATCTGGCTGCGCTCGTTTTGGCACGTGACCACGATACCGCTGGGAAAATGCGTCACGCGCACAGCGGAGTCGGTGGTGTTGACGCCCTGGCCGCCCGGGCCGCTCGCGTGATACACGTCCACGCGGATATCGTCGGGACTAATCTCGATGTCGATATCGTTGGGCAGCACGGGGATGACCTCGACGCCGGCAAACGTGGTCTGGCGGCGCTTCTTGTCATCGGTGGGGCTAATGCGCACCAGACGGTGGACGCCGGCCTCGGCGCGCAGCATGCCAAACGCGTCCTTGCCCTCGACGGTAAAGGTCGCACGGTCGATGCCGATGACCTCAGCCGCGGGGCAGTCGTTAATGGTGACCTTCCAGCCGCGACGCTGGCAGTACTTCATGTACATCTTAAAGAGCATGAAGGTCCAGTCCTGCGCCTCCAGGCCACCCTGTCCGGGCTTGATGGTCACAATCGCGTCGCCGTGATCGAACTCACCGGTAAACCAGCTCGAAAGCTCGAGCTCGTCGATAGCGCGGGCCAGGCGTTCTGCCGTAGCGGCAGCCTCCCCGCGCAATGCGGTGGCATCGGGGTCGTCGCCCATCTCCTCGGCAAGCTCCAGCGCCGCGCGAGCGTCAGATAGCTCGCCGCGCGCGGTATCCACGGCAGCAATATCTTCCTTGGCGCGAGCGATCTCCTCCATGGTGGCGCGAGCGGCGTCGGCGTCATCCCAAAAGCCGGGGGCCACGCTTTTGGCCTCGAGCTCGGTCACGCGCGTGCGCTTTTCGTCCAAATGAAGATACGACTCGACCTCGCCGAGCCGGTCCGCAAACGCGTCCAGCTCGGCGGGCGTTACCTCTAAAGCCTCGGCCATTAACGATTCCTGCCGTGGCAGTACTTGAACTTCTTACCGCTGCCGCAGGGGCAAAGGTCATTGCGACCAACGTTGACGTACGGGTCGTCGCTCTCGTCCTTGCGGTAGGTGGTCACCTTGCCGCCGTTGTTGACGGCAGCCGGGCCTCCCTGGACGGCCGTACGAGCCTGCACCTGTGCCTGCTTGCGCAGCACCGAGTTGCCGTTGTCGCCATCGACATCGGCGGGGCCGGAGAAGCGCGCACCCTCGAGCGCGGGGTCCTCCTTGTGCTCCACGGCGTGCGGGGCGGCCTTGATCTCGATGCGCAGGACGGTGCGCAGGTAATCCTCGTACATGGTGTCGACGAGCATCTGGAACGCGCCGTAGGCCTCGGTCTTGTACTCGACCAGCGGGTCGCGCTGACCAAAGCCGCGCAGTCCGATACCGGTCTTGAGGTAGTCCATCTCCTGCAGGTAGTTCATCCAGCGGGTATCGATGACGCGCAGCATGACCTGGGTGTTGAGCTCGCGCATGAGGTCCTCGCCCAGGCGCTCGGCCTTCATGTTGTAGCACTTCTCAACGTAGGCCAGGACATCGGCAGCCAGGGCCTCAAAGTCCTCGTCGGGGAACTTGGGCGTATCGATATGCCCGGTGAGCTCCATGACCCACTTGCGCAGGCCCTCGAGATCGCGCTCGCCATCGTGGCTGTCCTTGGTGCAGAACTCCTGCACGCAGCGGTACACGGTGTCGCGCATGACCTCGGTGATGTGGTCGGTCAGGTCCTTGCCGTCCAGAATCTTGTTACGCTCGGCGTAGATGACCTGGCGCTGCTTGTTCATGACGTCATCGTACTCAAGGACGCTCTTACGCATGGAGAAGTTGATGCTCTCGACCTTGTGCTGGGCGCTCTCGACGGCCTTGGAAATGATCTTGTGCTGGATGGGCATGTCGTCGCCCATGTCGGCCGTGACCATCATCTTGGAGACGCGGTCCATCCTGTCGCCGCCGAACAGGCGCATGAGGTCGTCCTCGAGCGACAGGTAGAACTGGGTCTCGCCCGGATCGCCCTGACGACCGGAGCGGCCGCGCAGCTGGTTGTCGATACGACGGGACTCATGGCGCTCGGTGCCGATGACGGTCAGGCCGCCGGCGGCAAGCACGCGCTCGCGCTCGGCCTTGCAGGTCTCCTTGGCCTCAGCGTTAAACTGCTCGAGCTGCTCGGGCGTCACGTCCTCCATGGTCAAGCCCTCGTACTCAAGGCGCTCGCGCACCAGCTCGTCGGGGTTGCCGCCCAGCAGGATGTCGGTGCCACGACCGGCCATGTTAGTAGCAATGGTCACGGCGCCGTAGCGTCCGGCCTGGGCAACGATATGAGCCTCGCGCTCGTGATGCTTAGCGTTGAGAACCTCGTGGGCGATGCCGCGCTTGGTAAGGGCGGCCGACAGCTTCTCGGAGCTTTCGATGGAGACGGTGCCCACCAGGACCGGCTGGCCCTTGGCGTGACGTCGCTCGACGTCATCGGCAACGGCGTTGTACTTGGCCTGGATGGTGCGGTACACCAGGTCCTCGTGGTCAACACGCTGCACGGGCTTGTTGGAGGGGATGACTTCGACGGGCAGCTTGTAAATCTCGCGGAACTCGGCATCCTCGGTAAGTGCCGTACCGGTCATGCCGGAGAGCTTGTCATATAGACGGAAGTAATTCTGCAGGGTGATGGTGGCCAGCGTCTGGTTCTCCTCGCGCACGAGCACGCCCTCTTTGGCCTCGATGGCCTGATGCAGGCCCTCGGAGTAGCGGCGGCCTTCCATGATGCGGCCGGTGAACTCGTCGACGATCTTAACCTCGCCGTTGGTGACCACGTACTGCTTGTCGCGGTGGAACATGTACTGGGCCTTCAGCGCCTGCTGCAGGTGGTTGACCAGCTGGCCGGAGAGATCGGCATAGATGTCATCGATACCCAGGCGGCGCTCGATCTTCTTAAGGCCGCGCTCGGTGGCGGCGATGGTGTGCTTGGCCTCATCCATGACGTAGTCGCCCGTGGGCTCCACGTCCTCGGTGGCGGTGAGCATGTCGTGCGACACGTCCTCGCCGCGCTCCAGACCGCGCACGGCGCGCGCAAAATCCTTATAGGTGCTAGCCGACTTGGTACCGGCGCCCGAGATGATGAGCGGCGTTCTAGCCTCATCGATCAGGATGGAGTCGACCTCGTCGACGATGGCGTAGTTGTGACCGCGCTGAACACGCTGCTCGGGGCGGGTGACCATGTTGTCGCGCAGATAATCGAAACCGAACTCGGAGTTGGTGCCATAGGTGACATCGGCCTGGTAGGCCGGGCGCTTAAGCTCGAGCGGCATGTTGTTCTGCAGCAGACCGACGGTCATACCCAAATACTTATAGATACGACCCATCCACTCGGAGTCACGCTTGGCCAGGTAGTCGTTGACGGTAACGACGTGCACGCCCTTGCCGGAGATGGCATTGAGGTAGCCGGCCAGCGTAGAAACGAGTGTCTTGCCCTCGCCGGTCTTCATCTCGGCAATATGACCCTCATGAAGCGCCATGGCGCCAATGAGCTGTACGTCAAAGTGACGCATGCCCGTGATGCGCTTTGAAGCCTCGCGCACGGTGGCAAAAGCCTCGGGGAGCATATCGTCGAGTGACTCGCCGTTGGCGTATCGCTTGCGGAACTTATCGGTCTGGGCGCGGAGCTCCTCCTCGGTCATCTTCTCAAACTGGGGCTCAAGACCGTTGATCTTGTCGACAATCTTGTAGTAGCGCTTCAGGTCCTTATCGGATCCAAAGGACAGCAGCTTTGACATGAATCCCATGTGGTTTTCCTTTTTGGCCATCGCCCATGCCATGCAGCCTTGGGCGAGTTAAACACAGATAATTGTACTTTAGCCAAACAGGGCGCACCCTATGCGGTCGACCTCGACCGCCACGTAATAACTACGACCAACCTGCCAAAAAGGGACTGGTTAATTTTGGTAGCTTTTATCTGGGAAAACGCCGCCTCTCTGCCATTTGGTGCAAACCAACCTGTCCCCTTCGCACCAATCTGGTGCAATGGGGACAGGTTGGTTTGCACCACCAAAAGAAAAGGGCCGCGCACCCAAACGGATGCACGGCCCTTATGCCATGAATGCGAGCGATTCCGCGGCGAGCTATTTACTCAGCAGCCTCGGTGGTCTCGGCCTCGGCAGCGGCCTCCTCGACGGGAGCCTCTGCGGGAGCCTCGGCGGCCTGCTTGGCAGCCTCCTCGGCGAACTTAGCGGCACGCTTAGCCTTCTCGGCAGCCTTAGCCTCAGCGGCGGCCTTGCGAGCGGCCTCGGCCTCAGCAGCCTTGGCGGCCTTGGCAGCCTTGGCCTCCTCAGCCTTCTTGAGCTGGGCGGCAGCGGCGCCACCGAACTTGTCGGCGAAGCGCTGGACGCGTCCACCGGTGTCGACGAACTTCTGCTGGCCGGTGTAGAACGGGTGGCACTCGTTGCAAAGCTCGACCTTCATCTCGGACACGGTAGCGTGCGTCTTGAAGGTGTTGCCGCAGGAGCACGTCACCGTGCACTCGACATACTGGGGATGGATACCCTGCTTCATGGTAGGACTCCTTATTGGTCAGGCGCTGGTTACCGATCAGCGCATAAGGCGTCTTGGTTTCCGACCAAGACAACAAACTCGGCTATGGTACCACGGCGCCGCGTGTCCCACAAAAGGTTCACGGTCTTTTCGGAACGTAGCCCTTGTTGTAGCGAAGATGACGGTAGGTCGTGT
>CABQMF010000039.1 GCA_902465265.1 uncultured Collinsella sp.
TGACTTGATAATGTACATCCGTTCATTATCAAGTCACTGTTTGCATGGGCAAAGCCATACTTAGCAGGTTTTAATCGACCGCAGACACTCAACTAGGCTCTCGAAAGCTTGATTTCGCTGTTACTAAATTAGTGACAGTACTCATATTTGGCATTTTTTGCCCACGAGGTCCCGGGGAGGCGACAATTCGACTCCCCGGGACTGCTCACCTATTCGGAAATTGGCGCTCCATGGCCCCAGGAGCCTTCCATACCGCATACGGTCGAAGCAAACCCTGCCGCAAAGTCGAGTGCGCGCTCGATGGCCTCGGCACCATCCTCGCCACGCTTGACGTAATCGAGATAGCACATCAGGAACGAAGTCAGGAACGAGTCACCCGCGCCCATGGTGTCCTTCATGTCTGCCACGGGCTTGGCATACTGCCGATAGTAACGCTCGCCGTCATAGGCAATGCAACCCTCAGCGCCAGCCGTTGCGGACACAAAACATGGGCCCAAGCCCTTCACCCAGGCAAGACGCTCGCGAATCTCATCCTCGCTCGCAGCGTCTGCCGCGCTAAAGAACGCGAAGTCAACGTAGGGAGCAATCTGCTCGTAGTACTCGTCGGTCGAATCATCCGAGAAGTCAAACGAAACGGTAATACCCGCTGCCTTCAGCTTGGGCAGCTCGCGCTCGGTAAAGCAATAGTTACCCGAATGAACCACATCAAACTGTTTCATATACGCCAGATCAAAACGATCGAGCACATAGCGCGCATCACCACGGATGCCGCCCTCGTTAGACCCCAGAAATACACGGTCACCATCAACCACAGTAACGCGAGCCGCACCGTTCTCGCCGATGAGCTGCTTGCATTTGGCTAGCTCAACGCCCTCATCCTCAAGACTCGCAATCACATGCTCGGCAGCAGCGTCATTACCAAAGATGCCCATATACGCGGAGCGCACGGCGCCGCACTTCTTGGCATACACGGCAAAGTTCACCGCATTGCCACCCGGATACATTGTGTTGATATGCTCGTAGCGGTCGACGACGTTGTCGCCAAACCCCAGAGCGCTCACGTTAAATGCCATGACGCCGCCCCTCTCTCTTATGCCAACGGAACCACTGTTGTGACAGCAGTACCGCCCAGGATCTACGCGAGTTCCAACAGTTCCGGCAGCTGGTCGATAATCTTGTCCGCGGCATCTTGGCTAAAGCCGAAGCGTTCCTCGCGCTTGGCAATGACTGTCAGGCCGGCTCGCTTGCCGGCAGTGATGCCAGGCACCGAATCCTCAACGCAGCAGCAGCGATTCGCGGGCAGCCCCAGGAGATCCAGCGCATGCAGGTAGATGTCGGGCTCGGGCTTGCTCTCCTTAAACTGCTCGCCGCTCACCACATACTCAAAGGCATCCGACAGCCCGCACGCATTGAGCACTTCCTCGATGCTAACCATGGGAGACGAGCTGGCAAGCGCCACGCGAACGCCACGGCGCGGCAGCTCTCGAATCGTATCCACGGCGCCTGGGTTAATCAAAGCCTGATAGTCGCGCGGACGCTTATGCGCCCACTCGTCCCAACGGGCCAACGCTTCCTCGCCAGTGAAATGCCCCTTACCGGCGCGCTCAAACCAATCGACCAGCAAATGCAGGAAGAACTGATGCGAGGTACCGACCTGCCCGTTCAATTCCTCTTGAGTCAGGTTCAACCCAAGCTCCTTGGCAAACGCGGCAGTCTCGCCCAGGTAGTAATACTCGGTATCGACAATGACGCCGTCCATGTCAAAGATAACGGCGTCGAACGGAAATGCGGACACGGCACCCTCCCTAACAAAAGGGCGCCTGTAAGCAGGCGCCCGAACCATGCATTATCGGCGATTCTAACCCAGCAGCTTATCCAGCGCCACCGCAATACCGTCTTCGTTGTTATTGGCGGTCACCATCTGGGCCACGGCCTTAACCTCATCGACGGCGTTGCCCATGGCAACACCGGTGCCGGCCCACTCAATCATGGACTTGTCGTTCTGGCCGTCGCCAAACGATACGACCTCGCTGGCATCGATGCCGAGCTTGGGCAGGGCACCCTCGAGCGCACGGGCCTTGTCGATACCGGGCGCCGTAAACTCAAAGTACCAGTCAGCCGTAAACATGCCCGAAAGCGTCTGCTTAAAGGGCGCGTACATCTCCTCGTGATGCGCTTGCAAATAGGCCGGGTCGCCCGCAGTGAGTAGCTTGTCCACGGGATAAGCATCAGCGACCTCATGCAGGCTCTCCACCTCGCGAATCTTAAGATCGCACGCGTCGCGCTCATACTTGACGATATTCTTCTGCGAGCCGTCAGGCAGCGTGATCATGCAATGGTACGAGTCCTCGACGTGCAGATCGCGACCGAGCGAAATCATAGGGATCACGTCAAAATTACGCAGGTGATCAATCAGGCGATGCAATTCGTCGACAGGCATAGCCTGATCGAACAACACCTCGTCGGTCTGGGCATCGACGACGTGAGCGCCGTTAAAGGCCACCAGCAGACCGTCATGGTTTTGAAGGTCGAGCTCCTGTGCCAACGCGTGCAGCCCCCATGCGGGACGGCCCGAAGCCAAAATGAGCTTAATGCCCGACTCCTGCGCCGCGAGCAGCTTCTCGCGCGTACGCGGGCTAATCACTTTCTGATCGTTGGTGAGCGTACCGTCGATATCCATCGCGATGGCTTTGATTGCCATATATGCCTCCCTGTCATTGAACAACCTTGTCTGAGCCATCATACAGAACACCCACCGCGACTCTGTTTGCAACGGGCAAAAAGTCATATATTGTCTCAAACATGAACGGGACGCCATCTTGGGGCTCAGTCGTTCCAGTCCAAACGCCGAGCCACCACATGCAAAGCTGGCGACACCAATCGCGACCGTTCCGCAAATCTCATTTCATCCCGTAGAAAAAAATTCAAAATTAGTTCTTGTCAAATCAGCAAAACGAACGTACTTTAAAGATGACCGCTCCTGTGGTCATCGTTTGATCGAGCATATTCAGTTTCAGTTTTCAGCGTGTAAGAGAAAGAAGATCGGCAAAGTACAACCCCAAACGCAATGACAACTTAATGAGGTAACTGCCACATGTGAGGCACCCAGGGCATTGCTGTCTCGATTTTGAGCACGATGCCTTCCGCCTTGCATGGGCCGTTCCATCCCGCCCCTGCAGCAACTGCCTCACGGGCTCATTGAAAACCGCATAGCACCCCAACGTCAGCGCATCACCCACGGCAAGCACATCACTCACGACAACCAACACATCAACAAACAGCACGAACATCAACCGATTGGAGAAGCTATGACAAACTACCACGCTGAAGACGGCGATAAGAAAAGCATTCTGGATGCCCGCATTGAGCGAGCATATGCAAACGAATATGACGCCGCCTTTGCCGCCGCGACCATCAAGAACTACGCGTCGCTACCGCTCGCGACGATCTTGGCCGACCACCCCCAACTGCTGAAGCGCTGCACAAAGATCATGGGCGACCCCGACATTCGCAAGCTGACAGACCCCTATGCCCCAAAACGCGACAACGATTCGTACGTTCTTACCGTAGGCTGCCTAGCCCATATGCTTACGGCGCTCGACACGAAACTCAAGCTCGAATGGGAACCCGACGAGCGTCATGAACTCGAAAGCAAGCGGAACACTCTGCGCACCGCACTGTTCCTTCCGTTGGACGGCCTCAAGCGCTGCAACGTCGAGCTCAATACACAGGCGCGGCAAAAGCCCGGAACCACGGGGCAGAAAACTCCAAGACCCCATGCGGCCATCGTCGACCGCAACCGATATAACCGCATGACCGCGCACTTTTCCGCCGAGGGAGCAGCCATAAGGACGCTGATCGATCTGCTGTGCCTCCTGAGCATCAACGAGCTATTTGAGGGCTATCTCGCCCTTGTTCCCGCGACGGCACCCAAGTCGGTAGCAAAGATCATCGAGACCTGCAGACGCCAGTTTGAGCGCCATCGCAATGGCAGCGAGATGAACGCCAGCATCGCGCAGTACTACGCGGCTCATTACAAAAATGACGGATGTGCCCCTGTCGAGCATCAGCTGCGGCTCGCCTACACCACGCCCGCCGCAACGCTCCATCGCTTTGGAGCCCTTGGCGTTTGCGAGCCGCACGAACAGGCAGCCTGCCCCACAACCGAGCTCGATCTCAGGCTCGGACGAACCCTGTAGCCCGCCAGCCCCTCCGCGGGCAACAATCCTATTCCACAACACAACCAACAGAAAGGAGTCCTCATGGACACCAATCACTCCCCCATCATCAGCCCCCTCACCATGCGTGAATCCGCCCGAGGTATCACGCTCACCAGCATTTACGATGAGATGCTCGCCCGTCGCGAGCTCTCCGTCATGGGAAACATCGAAACCCCGATGGCCCACGACCTATGCCAGCAGATCCGCCTGCTCGATGCCACCGACCCCAGCCGCCCCATCACCATATTTGTCGCCAGCGCCGGCGGAAGCGTGCGATCGGGTCTTGCGATCTATGACGCCATGCGCCTCGCATCGTGCCCCATCCGCACCGTCTGCCTGGAATTCGCCGCGTCCATGGGCGCCGTAATCTTTATGGGCGGCGACGATCGCCGTATGGCGCCCCATGCAGAGCTCATGATTCACGACCCGCTGATCCCCCAGGGGGCAGGCGGCTCGGCACTTGCGCTGCAGGAAACCAGCCGGCGTCTCATGCAGACCCGCAAGACCCTCACGCAAATCCTCTCGGACCGCAGCGGCCTCACGCCCAAGCGCATCCAGTCCCTCACTGCAAAAGACACCTACCTTTCGGCCGAGCGCGCCGTCGAGCTCGGCTTTGCCCACGAAATCCTCTCGACCACCAAGGAGGTCGCCCATGTCTAACCTCGCCAGCCGCCTCGACGCATCTGAGTCCGCATCGTCCACCATCCTCGCCAAGGATCGAACGCTTTCCTGCGACACCCGCCAAACGGGACTCAACAACAACGCACTTGTGATCGGCCCCTCAGGAGCCGGCAAGACCCGAAACGTCCTCAAGCCCAACCTGCTACAAATGAACGCAAGCTACATCGTGCTCGACACCAAAGGCACGCTCTGTCGCGAAGTGGGACCCGTGCTGGCAGCCCACGGCTACCGCGTGCAATGTCTCAACTTCGCCGACCTCAACACCGTCCCGTCCCTTGCGCCCAGCATCGAGCGCTGCGGCTACAACCCCCTGAGGCACATTCGCCGCAAGGCGGACGGCAGGCCCAACCAGCAGGACATCCTCTCGGTGGCAAAGGCCATCTGCCCCATCGAGGACAACAACCAGCCTTTTTGGGATCATGCGGCGGCAAACCTGCTGTCGTGTCTTATCGCCTACGTCACCGAACAGCTACCCGCCGACGAGCAGACGATCAGCTCGGTCATCAAGCTGATCGAGCACCTGCAGGACGGTGCCACGGCCCGATTGTTTGACGATCTGATCACGACCGACCCCCAAAGCTATGCCCTCTCGCTATGGCGGCGCTACGCCATTACGCAAAATGCCGAGCGCATGCACGCGAGTATCGTCGGCATCCTTGCCGAAAAGGTCATGTGTCTGGGATTCGACGGTGCGGCACAGCTCTATCGTGAGTGCCATCAGGTGGACTTCGCATCCATGGGACACACCCTCTGCGCCCTGTTTGTAACCGTAAGCGATATTGACCGCAATCTCGACCCGCTGACCGGCCTCTTTATTACGCAGGCGTTTATGGGCCTCATTCGCGAAGCCGATAGGCAGCCCGACGGCAGCCTGCCCGTGCCCGTGCGCTTTATGCTCGATGACTTCGCAAATCTGCAGATCCCCCAGATCAACAACGTGCTCTCGATTATCCGAAGCCGCAACATCTGGGCAACGCTGCTATTGCAGTCGACCAATCAGCTCGATGCGCTCTATGGCGAGGCACGCGCACGCTCCATCATGGGCAACTGCGATACGCATCTGGTGCTGGCGTTCCAGGATCCCGAGAGCGCCCGGGTGTTTTCCGACCGCGCCGACGCACTGCCCAGCACGCTCATGGCGACGCCGATCGATCGCTCGTGGCTCTTTGTACGCGGTCGCACTCCCGAACAGGTCGAGCGCTTTAGGCTCGAAGACCATCCGCTCTACGGGGAGCTGCCCGAGGCGCAGCGAGGCCATGCGGAGACCGAGATCTAGGCGCAGGGTTCTCGCAGCGCGCGGCGCCCCGGCGATGTTCCACAAAGGCCGTGCGCCCCGGGACCACGGCAAAGCAAAGGGGCCCGCATCCGATAGGATACGGGCCCCTGACTATAAGGCGCGATGCGTTAACAGCAGCGACTACTTGCGGTGAGCGCGGTAGAACTCGATGAGCGCCTGGGTCGAAGCGTCCTGCTCGGCCTTGGCGGCGTCGTCGTGGAAGGCCGGGGTAATCTGCTTGGCAAGCTGCTTACCCAGCTCAACGCCCCACTGGTCGTAGGAGTCGATGCCCCAGACCGTGCCCTCGACAAACGTGATGTGCTCGTACAGGGCGATGAGCTCGCCAAGTGCGAACGGGGTCAGCGTGTCGCCGAAGATCGAGGTCGTCGGACGGTTGCCCTCAAAGCAGCGGGCCGGGACGATCTGCTCGGGCGTGCCCTCGGCACGAACCTCGTCGGCCGTCTTGCCAAAGGCAAGCGCCTTGGTCTGGGCCAGGAAGTTGCCCAGGAACAGCTCATGCACGTCCTGGCCGCTATCGGTCGCAGGATTGGCGGTATTGGCGAAGGCGATGAAGTCGGCCGGAACCACCACAGTGCCCTGGTGCAGCAGCTGGTAGAAGGCATGCTGGCCGTTGGTGCCGGGCTCGCCCCAGAAGATCTCACCGGTATCGGAGGTCACAGCGCTGCCGTCCCAGCGGACGTGCTTGCCGTTGGACTCCATGGTGAGCTGCTGCAGGTAGGCCGGGAAGCGGTGCAGATACTGGCAGTACGGAAGCACGGCGTGGCTCTTGGAGCCGAAGAAGTTGACGTACCAGACGTTGAACAGGCCCATCAGCGCGACGGCGTTGTTCTCGAGCGGCGTGTTGCAGAAGTACTCGTCGATGGCATGGAAGCCCTCGAGGAACTGCTGGAAGCGCTCGGGGCCGAGCACGACGATCAGCGACAGGCCCACGGCGGAGTCGACGGAGTAGCGGCCGCCGACCCAGTTCCAGAAGCCGAAGGCATTGGCGGGGTCAATACCGAAGGCCTCGACCTTCTCGAGTGCGGTGGAAACGGCGACGAAGTGCTTTGCCACGGCCTCGGCGTTCTGCTCATCGGAGCCGTCGATGGCACCCTGAGCCTTGAGCTGCTCGAGCATCCAGGTCTTGACCTCGCGAGCGTTAGTGAGGGTCTCGAGCGTGGTGAAAGTCTTGGAGACGATAATCACGAGCGTGGTCTCGGGATCGAGGCCCTTGAGCTTCTCGGCCTGGTCGTTGGGGTCGATATTGGAGATGTAGCGGCAGTCGATACCGGCGTCGGCATAGGGACGCAGGGCCTCGTAGGCCATGACCGGGCCCAAGTCGGAGCCACCGATGCCGATGGACACCAGGTGCTCGATCTTCTTACCGGTTACGCCCTTCCACTCACCGGAGCGCACGCGCTCGGCGAACGCATACATGCGGTCGAGGACCTCGTGCACGTCGGCGACGACATCCTGGCCGTCAACGATGAGCTGGCCCTTCTCGCTTGCCGGACGACGAAGCGCGGTGTGCAGGACGGCGCGGTCCTCGGTGGTGTTGATGTGCTCGCCGGAGAACATGGCGTCGCGGCGCTCCTCGAGCTTCACCTCGCGGGCAAGATCGCACAGCAGCTTGACGGTCTCATCGGTCACCAGGTTCTTGGACAGGTCGAAGTGCAGGTCACCGGCGTCAAAGCTCAGCTTGTTCACGCGCTCTGCATCGGCAGCGAACCATGCCTTAAGGTCGATACCCTCGGCCTCGAGCTTCTCCTGATGGGCCTCGAGCGCCTTCCAAGCGGCGGTCGACGTAGCGTCGATAGGTGCGGCAACAGTTGCCATAAAGTCCTCCTCAACATACGGGCGCATACCTCCATGCGCCCGGATAATCAGATGCCCCTATTCTAGCGCAGGTCAAGACCGTAATCAGCGAGCGTTGCCAATCCGCCCCCAAACGGCGACCGACCAAAAAGGGACAGGTTTATTTTGGCAGGTCAAACGCTTTACCCACCAAAATAAACCTGTCCCTTCCTGGCAGGTACTAGGCCGCGGCGCACACGCTGCCGAGCAACTCGCGCAGAGGAGACCCAATGCCCTCAAGCAGTTCGGGAGCGATAATGGCAAAAACGGGAACCTCGCCGGCTCCTACGACGGCAGGCACCTTGCCCTCCGAGACAATACATCCATAAGGAACAAAACCGTCTTCGCCGGCATCGAGCACGGCCATGCGACGAGCGAGTTCACGCGCAAAGCCGGCAGTATCGGCATCGCCGATCGCCAGGACAAAGTCCACGCCTTCGTCGGTCGCTAGGGCTACGGCCTCATCAACCAAATCGTCTCCCCCGTCGTCCCCGACCAAACCGCAACGAAAGAGCACGCGTTCGAGCAGGGCGCGATCGAGCGAGCCGAGTGCCGCCGAGACGAGCTCATCGCGCGTATGCTTGTCACCGCCCAGCACTACCAGCGCCTTAGTGCCGCCGTAGTGAGCGACCAATCGTCCGCACCAGCGAGCCACGTCTCCATCCGCAACAAGGCGCGTTGGCATACCAAACCCATAATTGACCATCTTTCCCACAACCCTTCCGTGCATGTAGGTGGCACCGATCGTTAGGCTCATGCTACGAAGCGAGGTTTTCCGAGCTGTTTCGCACTCTTTAGGGCTGCGTTAAATACCCGATGTAACCGAACGACCATACCTGCCAAAAAGGGACAGGTTTTGACGATGTCCGCGCAAGCCGGTATTATCGAACAGGTATTCGATAAGAACATGTGTTTGATGGGAGGACGCGTGGGGCACGAGCGTCACACCTATATCTGCATCGACCTTAAAACGTTCTACGCCAGCGTCGAGTGCGTCGACCGCGGGCTCAACCCGCTCACCACCAACCTGGTCGTTGCCGACGAATCGCGCGGACGCACGACCATCTGTCTCGCTATCACGCAGGCCATGAAGGACTTAGGTATTCACAACCGCTGTCGTCTGTTCGAGATTCCCGACGGCATCGACTACATCAAGGCCGTACCGCGCATGCAGCACTATATGGAGGTGTCGGCACAAATCTACGGCATCTATCTGGAATACGTCAGTCCGCAAGACGTTCACGTCTACTCAATTGACGAGTGCTTTATCGACGTGACACCCTATCTGGACCTCTATCACACCGATGCGGAAGGCTTCGCCTGCATGTTGCGCGACGAGGTCCTGGCGCGCACCGGCATCACGGCGACGGTCGGCATCGGCCCCAACCTATTCCAGGCCAAGGTGGCACTCGATATCACCGCCAAGCACGTGCCCAGCCGCATCGGCATACTCGACGACGAGACCTTTCGCAAGGAGATCTGGCTCCATCGCCCCATCACCGACATCTGGGGCATCGGCCCCGGCGTGGCAGCACGACTCGAAAAATACGGCGTCTACGATTTGATGGGTGTCGCCGCACTCGACGAGAACCTGCTCTACGACGAACTCGGCGTCAATGCCGAGTATCTTATCGACCACGCCTTCGGGCGTGAACCGACAACCATCGCCGATATCCAAGCCTATCGCCCGCAAGCGACCTCGACCACCACAGGACAGGTGCTCTCGAAGGGCTATGCCTACGAGCAGGCCTACACTGTCTTGCGCGAGATGGTCGATGCCGCCGTACTGGATTTAATCGACAAGCACGTGGTGTGCGACAGCATCTCGCTCTTTGTGGGCTACGCAAGCGAGCGCGCCGACATACGCCGCCTCGACGCCAGCGGCACGGCGCAATATGTAGACGGATGCGGACATTTGCGTTCGAGCACGTCGAGCATCGAACCCGCCGCAACCGCCGGCCCCGAGCTCGCACCCCGTGCGCCCAAGCCCGTCCAACGCGATGACAGACGGCGGCGCTTGGTGCGAGAGGCACAGGCGATTGACGGCATCTTTGTGGGCGAACACGGCGGCAAGCCGCGTGGTGGCTATGCCGCGCTCTTTGCGCACTCCAACGCCTCGCGCAAGCTGCCCGAACGCACCAATTCGTTTAAGAAGATTATGGGCTATTTCGATGAGCTCTGGGCGCAGACCGTCGATCCTAAGCGACCGGTCAAGCGCATCAACCTGGGATTTGGCAACCTCATGCCCGAGGAATTTGCCACTATCGACCTGTTTAGCGATGTTAAGGCCGATGAGCGCGAGCGCGACCTGGCGCGCGCCGTCCTGGCTGTGAAGGGCAAGTACGGCAAGAACGCGCTCGTCAAGGGATTAAGCTTCACCACCGGCGCCACCGCACGCGAACGCAACGATCAGGTAGGAGGACATCGTGCCTAAGTCCCAACAACAGCCGATGCGGCCACCGACGCCTTTTGAACGTCTAGCGGACCCCGAGGGAAGACGTCGCTCCGCCGACCCAAAGCTCACCGCCAACGGCGCCGTCCGCGCCGGCCGCGCCGCGCAGTTTATGCCCTTTGCCGCCCTCACGGGATACTACGAGCTCGTGCGCAAACAAGAGATCACCGTCGAGCCAAAATGCGAACTCACAGAAGAAAAAGCCCTCGAGCTTTCGCAAAAGCTCGAGGGCCTCAAACGCGGCGACCTGGTGCGCGTCACCTATTACGATACATACGGCTATCGTAGCCGCACGGGCATCCTTGACGAGGTGCTCCCTGCCTTCAAGCTCCTCAAGCTCAAAGACATCGCCATCGACTTCGACGACATCCAAGACATCGAACTGCGCGGACGAGCCTAGCGACGAGAACGCTTGCGCAAGACGAGAGCAATGCCAAGCACTGCGGCAGCTGCAACCAGCAATCCCAAGACCAGCGTGAGGGTCGAGTCGCCAGCGCGAGGCAGCGAGCCGTCCTTCGGAGTCTTCTTAGCGGTCGTCGTGACGGTGGTCGTGGTGCTGCTCGACTGGTCGTTGCCACCCGTCTGGCTGCCGCCAGGCTGATCGCCGCCACCCGGCTGCGAAGGATCGGTGGGTTCCGTCGGATCCGGAGTACCGGGATCAACCGGATTCTCCGAATTCTCCTTGCGCTGGATCCAGACCTGGCAACCATAGAACGGGTTGGCGGTACCAAGGCACAGACCCTGGTTGGTCACCGCAAAGGTGCGCAGACCATGGTTATACGGATCGTTAAAGCCATTAGTCGTCAGCGTCGTAAAGTTCACGCCGTCCTCGGTCACATACATATCAAAGCCGCGCTCGGCATCGCGCAGGTAACACATGCACGTAAGGACACTCTGCAACTTCTTGAGGTTCTCCTCGCTCAGCAGCTTATCGAGCGCATCCTGAATATCGCTCGGCAGCTCGGTGCCATAGGCATCCTCGTACTGCTGCTTAAGGCTCTCATAGCTATCGAGCATGTCCTGATACTGGTCGGCAAAGGACTTGAAGTACGCGATCTCGCCATCGATCTTCTGGACATAAGCGGCGTCGTCCTCAAAGTCCTGGGACATCGTCGCGGCCTGATCGCAAAGACCGCCCGCGGCATCCTCCAGCGCATCGCTCAGATCGCCAAAGCCCTTAGCAACCTCGGTCTTCTCGTCATCGACATCGACGGCCTTGTTTGAATCATCAACCTCGGCAGCTTCGTTCGAATCATCGACCTCGACGGCCTCGTTTGAATCATCGTCCGCAAGCGTGTTCACGGGAACGATGGGGTCGTCAGGCGATTTCTTGTCGAGCAGGTGATCGAGCAGGTCCCTAAGGCGCTGAACCTGAGAGTCCCACTCCTCGGGCGTCATATCGATAATGTCGCCATTGGAGAACTGGCCGATCGGCTCAAGCAGGCTCGCGGTATCAAAGGTACCGATATACAGCTTGCCGTCGAACTTCTGCATGCGCCAAATGTACTGGTTCTCGTTTCGGCCAAAGCCCGAAGTCAGGCCGGAAATACCGCCCTCGGGGAACATGTCGGTGCGATCGCCAACGACGAGCTCCATGTTCTCGTCCTTGTCCATGCGATAGATGTTAACCGACTGCTCAAGATTGGCATTCACAAACGAGCAGTCAACGCCGCCCATGCTGCTCTTACCGCCCTCTTCGGTGTTGGATTTATTGAACAGGATGCGCTCGAGGGCAATCTCCTCGTCGTTGTATTCACCGATATAGAGGTAGTCGTTGTAGACGATGAGGTTGGCAGCGCCAGAACGGGTACGGGCAGGATCGATGCCAAAGCAGTACTTTGCACCGTCCGTCTTCTGATCGCCGACAATGGGAGTCCACGAATAGCTGCCGTCGGCATTCTTGTCGCCACGGACCATGGCAAACGACTGCATGGAATTATCATCGGGAGCGTTCTCGGGCGTACCGGTGCAGATGGTCGCATAGAGATGGCCATTGTACGAGACCATATCCCAAATGGCGCCGCCGTAGATGCTGTCCTTATAGCGAATCGCCGGATAGCCAAACAGCGTCTCCGAGTTGGCAATCTCGGTGAAGCTGTCCTGGCCCTTCGAGGGGTCAGACGACGTCAGGATTGTCGACACAAAATTACCGTTCGCGTCTTTACCCACATTACTGATGACGAGCTGGCCATCATGGACGCACATGCCGCGGATACCGGTAGAAATGCCCTGCTTGTAGGCAGCACCGTAATCCTGCATGCTCGAAAGGCCCTGATAGACAACTTTGTACTCATCCGTCTTAGGATCGATCTCGTATACAGCAGGCAGGCCGCCTTTGCCGCCATTGGTCCTGACGCTGCCGCAGAAATAGAGCTTACCCTTATAGCTCACGGCATTGCGGAACAAAGGAGCGACGCCGTTGAGCGATTCAGAGAGCAGCAGCTTGGTCTCACCGGTCTTGGTATTGATCTTGACCAAGATGCCGCCGCTGTCCTTGTCGGCCGTGCCGTCCTCCTTCTGCTGTCCGTAGAAGAACGTGCCGTTAAACATGGCCTCCAGCGTCAGACGCATGGTCTCGGCATCAAAGGAATCGCCCAGCGTGCCGTTCATGAGCGTAAGCGTGTTGCCCATCGCCGCATAGCAGGTGCCCACATAAAGCCAGTCACCATAGCTCGCAGCCGCCCACGTGTAGCTCTGGCCGCGATCGCCTTCGTTGTTGGCAGTATTACCGTCGGCGCCCGGAACGGCAACGACACCGTCACCCTGGTAGTCGACGATGCCATCCGGCTGCGACGTTCCTACCGTAGGATGCGAGAGCTTCTCAAAGGAATACCCATTTCCCGCATTGTAGGTAACGGCACTCGAAGCGTCTTCGGCGTGCGCCGGCAGCGGCGATACCAAGATAGCGGCAAGCGCTGCCACCAAGCCAAGTGTTCCCACTCGTCTCATAAGGCCATAGCCTCCCCTGTCCTAAAGCCCAGTTTTAGCATTCTTCATTTCTGTCCACGGTTAATTGCAATCTGAGCACAGCAATAACCGTCTAAGTATATACCTGTAATTTTTTTGGCCGGGCCAATGGATGCTCGATTGGTAGCGAATTCCGCGCAAACCGTCACCAAACTCCACTTTTGCCGCATCTAAAGATTATTTTTTGCGCAAATTTTTGGATGCCGATAGTCACGATGGGCAGGAGGCCGGTACCCACCGGAAAGGGCAACGCCTACATTTTCATAACGTAATAGCCCGCGTCCCTCACCGCCGTCTCGAGTGTGTCGCGATCAACCGGGCGCTTCGAGCGTACGTGTGCCGTGTGGTCCGCATACGTCACCGTAGCCCACACGCCATCAAGCGTATTGAGGGCATTCGTCACATTCCGAGCGCAGCCGTCGCAGCTCATGCCGCCGATAAGCAACTCATCGCTATAGGGGTAGTGGGACGGATCGGTATCCGCAACCACTACCTTCTTGGCCTTCTTGCCGCTCGCGCCATCGCTGCAACAACTCTTCCCGTGTGTCGAAGCGGCAATGCGACGCAGTCCAAAAAACATGCCGACGGCAATGACGGCCAGCACGATGAGATTCGCGGGGTTAAGCAAATCTTCCATGCGTTCCCCTTTCTCCAAATACTGATATCTATACCCCCACGGGGTGTTCCCATCTTACTCCAAACTCGTGTCGGTTCAGTCAATTAGTTTCCCTGTTCAAACTTTTTAGTTGACCAAGGCTTACTTTCGTGTATAAGTTTTCCTAGGCTAACAACTGAGGACCCGAAAGGAGCATCGTGACTCGAACCATTGACATCCCGACATACCAAACGGCTGTCGTGCGCAACTGCTCCCCTACGCTCGCAGGTATCAAGCCGGCTTCGCTCTTTACCTATCCCGGCGTTTACGCCAACCAAAACGGAAAACCCGGCGCCGCCCATATCGAAGAGCGACGCTCTCGCCTGCTCGCCGTCATAGCCCAATGCAACCGCGAGCTCCAGCCACTCGGGATCCATATGAGCGTTTTGGTCTGGCGCCCCTGCGGGGCGCTCATCTATGTGTACCGCCCTGCGGACCTCATGCGATACCTCTCCGACCCCCGCGCCACGACGGCGCTTGCCGCCGAAGGTTACGATGTCCACAACCTGCCCGCATCCCTGGTGCATCTCGCCGCGCGCATCACGCTGGCAAGCAGCAATGCCGCAGAAAGCGCCTATGACGGAAGCGTCTGCGCACTCGCACGGAATAGGCACTGCGATACGGGGTGCACGTGCGAGTTCCCCCACGAAATTGGCTATTTTTTGGGCTATCCCTACGAAGATGTCCATCAGTTTATCGTCCAGCACGGCGAAAACTATAAGGTCTTTGGCGCATGGAAGGTATACACAAACGTTGAGCAGGCGCTCACGACCTTCGATTCCTATCGCGCATGCACGCAATACCTTACCTACATCTATCAACAGGGCTGCACCCTGGGACAACTTGTCCAGGCAACCCGATAGAGCATACAAAACGCGGCCGCACGCCGCACAACCGAAAGGAAAACATATGAGCAAGATCGCAATCGTCTACTGGAGTGGTACAGGCAACACCGAGGCCATGGCAAACTTCGTTGCCGAGGGCGCAACCGATGCCGGCGCCGAGGCAGAGGTCATCTCCTGCGCCGACTTCTCCGCAGACAAGGCCGCCGGCTATGACGCCATTGCCTTCGGCTGCCCCGCCATGGGTTCCGAGGAGCTTGAGTATGACGAGTTCCAGCCTATGTGGGACGAGGTCAAGGAGACCCTCGGCGATAAGAAGGTCGTCCTTTTTGGCTCCTACTCGTGGGCCGAGGGCGAGTGGATGGACAACTGGAAGGCCGACGCCGACGAGGCCGGCGTCAACGTCGTAGATTCCGTCATCTGCTACGACGCACCCGACGACGAGGGCGAAGCGGCCTGCAAGGCCCTGGGAGCGGAGCTGGCCTAACGAAGCCGTCAGAAAGTCGCAAGGCAACTGACAGCCGAGTACCGCACAACAACAGTCGCTCATGCCCAAACAAAAACGGGGACCGGATATTCACATCCGGTCCCCGTTTGTTATATCGATAACCTCGACGCGCCGCTATGAGATATTGCCCAAGAACGCCTTGGTGCGCTCGCTCTTGGGATGGTCGAAGACCTCGCTCGGCGTGCCCTCTTCCACGATAACGCCGCCGTCCATAAAGACGACGCGGTCGGCGACGTCGCGGGCAAAGCCCATCTCGTGCGTCACGACGATCATGGTCATACCGTCACGTGCCAGGTCGCGCATAACGCCCAGAACATCGCGAACGAGCTCGGGGTCGAGCGCCGAGGTAGCCTCGTCAAAGAGCATGACGTGCGGATTCATCGACAGGGCGCGAGCGATAGCCACGCGCTGCTGCTGGCCACCCGAGAGCTGGCTCGGCATAAAATCGATGCGCTCAGACAGGCCGACCTTGGTCAGCTCCTCGATGGCGATCTTCTCGGCCTCTTCCTTGCTGCGCTTGAGCACCTTTTGCTGCGCAAGCATGACGTTCTTTTTGACCGACAGGTGCGGGAACAGGTTGAGCTGTTGAAAGACCATGCCCAGGTGCGTGCGCACCTTATTGAGGTCGACGCCCTTGGCGCACACATCCACGCCCTCAACGACAATCGAGCCGCTCGTAGGATGCTCTAGACGATTGATGCAGCGAAGCATCGTCGACTTGCCCGAGCCCGAAGGACCCAAAACGACAACAACCTCACCCTTGTGCACGTCCAGATCGATATCACGCAGAACCACGTTATCGCCAAAAGCCTTTTGGAGGTTCTTGATGCTGACAACGACCTCGTTGGAATTCGTTTCACTCATGACAGGACCTCCTTACAGACCGGCGATGTGATCGGCGGGCGTCGCGACAACCTGTCCGGCGCTCTTGGCGGGACGCTTCTTCTTGGTCTCGGCCGTACCCAGTAGCTTCGCCTCAAGACCGCTCACCAAGCGTGCAAGCGGCAGGGTAATAACCAGATAGAACAGGGCGGCAACCACATACGGCGTAATGGAGCCCGTCGTTGCCACGATGGTGCGGGCATTCATGACGATCTCGACCACGCCAACGGCGGCGAGCAGCGACGTATCCTTGTAGAGCAGGATAAACTCGCTGGTCAGCGTAGGCAGGACATTGCGGAACGTCTGCGGAATCATAACGTAGAGCAGCGTCTGGAAGGCATTCATGCCCAGCGAGCGAGCAGCCTCGTTTTGGCCCTTGGGGATCGACTGAATACCGGCACGGAAGATCTCGCACAGGTACGCAGACGAGTTCATGGCCATGACGATAACGCCCAAGACGTAGTCGTCCACCTTGACGCCGGCAAGCGGTAGGCCAAAGAACGCAATGTAGATCTGCAGGAACGCCGGCGTGCCGCGGATGATATTCACGTAGATGCCGGCAAGGCAGCGCAGGATGCGCGACTTGGAGATGCGCATGAGCGACAGCGCAAAGCCAAAGGGAATAGCCAACGGAAATGCCACGAGCACGATCGAGAGCGACATAAGGAAGCCCTTAAAGACGATCGGCAGGCTCTGGACCAAAATGACCGGGTTCAAGAACAGGCGGAGGAACATATTGGAGTTCCACGCCTCGACCCACGGCTGCTCTTTAAGGTCGGCCAAGAAGTTATCGAAGGCCGTCACGCCCTTGATCTCGACGGAAGGAATCTTGGAGATCTTCTTGGCCGAACCGTCGGCGAGCGTATAGGTGCCGCTAAAGGCCTCGTCGCCACCCTCGACGGGGAAGGTCACGCCGTAGACCTCGACGCGAAAATAGCCGCCAGCCGGCGCCGTCTCGCCAAAGTCGATTTTGAGTGTCTGACCGTCCACCTTGCACGCGGGCTTCATGGGCGTACGGTCCATGAGGTCCTCGCCCGAGAGCATCGTCAGGCGTGTGTCATCGGCACCAAACGTCGTGCCGTCGGCAAACGTCAGCGAAAGCCCACTCAGTTCCTCATCGGCATCGGCCTGGACCTCCCAGGTAATGCGCGTCTCGGTACCGCCGACCACGGCGCTGCCCGAACCGGTATTGGGACGCGCGGTGATCTTTGCGGTCTCGAGCGCCTGGGCGGTCGAAGGCACGGCTGTCCCCGCGCACGCCAAAGCAAGCGCCACAGCCAGGGCGCAGGCTAGCTTTTGGAGCATCGAGGGCAGCGGGGAACGCCGACCCATGGCCCCTTCGTTCAATCGAGACAAGGTAGCTCCTAACGTATCAGTTGCCGACATTACGGGACGGGACGACGCCCGTTCAAGAAACGCAAAGGCCCTCTCCGCCAAAACGGAAAGGGCCCGCGCGCAATCAAGTAGCTATTTTACTTGATGTTGTACTTAGCCATGAGGGCGTCAACGGTACCGTCGTCGGTCAGGTCCTTGATGGCCTGGTTGATGTCGTCCTTGAGCTTGGTGTTGCCCTGGTTGATGGCGATAGCGTACTCCTCGCCGGTGCTAATCTGCTTAATGGTCTGGCAGGTGTTGAACTGCTCGGCGGTCAGCTGGCTGGCAACGGAGCGGTTGGTGACTACGGCGTCGCCCTTATCGGACTGCAGGGCGCTGAAGCACTCGGTAGCGTCCTTGTAGGGGACGATCTTGGCCTTGGGGAAGTTCTCCTGGGCAAAGGACTCGGCGGTCGAGCCAGACTGGACGATGATGGTAGCGTCGGCGTTGTTGAGCTTCTCGCTGTAGTTGTCGGCCGTGATGCCGGTGTTATCGACCTTGGTCACGATAGCCTGATCGTCCATGTAGTAGGAGTCGGAGAAAGTGACTTCCTTCTCACGCTCGGGCGTGTCGGTGATAGCCGCGATGGAGACGTCATACTTGGCGCCCGAAGCGACGCCCGGAACCAGCGTGTCAAAGTCATTGTTGACATACTCGACATCCAGACCCAGCTTGTCGCCGATAGCCTTGATGAGCTCAAGGTCAAAGCCCTGATAATCGCCGTTGTCATCCTTGTACTCAAACGGAGCGTACTCGGCAGAAGTGCCGACGGTCAGCGTACCGTCCTTGACGAGCGCATATTCCTTGGAGCCGTCGACCTTCTCGACCTTCGCGTTGTCAGAGTTGCTGGAACCGGCATCGGAACCAGAGGTGGCGTTGGACGAGCCGCAGCCCGTCAGAGCAAGGGCGAGTGCCATAGCACCCGTGGCGGCAAATGCGCCAAGCTTCTTGAGCTTCATAATCAGTCTCCTTCCGGTGACCCCGTTTGATTCAGAGGTCTGCAAAAACTGTTGGCTATTATGCACCCGTAAGTGCGAATCTGCAATTAGAAAACTGATTGAAACA
>CABQMF010000040.1 GCA_902465265.1 uncultured Collinsella sp.
ACCGAATTCATTGACAAATGATTCGACAGACAGTATGTATCGACGAGGTGAGATATCAGTCTTCGTCAACCCGCAGGATAGCAGTGTTGTTCACCATGGCTAGTCAAACGTTTTAGCGTTAATAAAACCCGAAATCGGCAGGTAATCACCGCGAAACAAATGATTGAAAATTGACCAATCATGTATATCAGTTGTTTAGAAGCGCGTTTAGTTTTCGGATCGGTTGGCCGATGCCTGGGCGCGCTCGGCATTCCATGCAACAAGTGCCTCGTGGACCGCTTTGGCGACATCGGCCGGAACGCCTCGAACTTCTGCAATCTCCTGCTCGCTTGCCGCGCGCAAACGCTTCATCGAACCAAAATGGCGCATAATGGCACGTTTTCTGGTGGGCCCCACACCCGGAACGTCGTCAAGCACCGAAACCGTCATAGCCTTATCGCGCAACTCGCGGTGGAACGTAATCGCAAATCGGTGGGATTCATCGCGAACCTGCTTGATCAGATAAAGCGAAGCGGAGCCGGTCGGCAGCACGACGGGAGTCTCGTCCCACGGCACGAAAACCTCCTCATCGGCCTTTGCCAAGCCACAAACTGGTATATCGAGGCCGAGTGCCTCGAGTTGCTTAATTGCAGCGGTCAATTGCGGCTTGCCGCCATCGACTACGAGCAAATCGGGGCGCGAGCCAAAGCGCTCGTCCGCCATGCGCTCGGGAGCATAGCGACGCCCCAGAACCTCGGACATCGATACGAAGTCGTTCGCCTCGTCCAATTCGGCCTGAATTTTAAAGCGACGATACTGGCCCTTGTCAGCACGGCCGTTGGTAAATACCACCATCGAAGCGACGGTAAAGGTGCCGTGCAACGTCGAGATATCGAAGCACTCGATGCGCAACGGCGGCGCAGGCAGCGCCAGCGCGCTTTCGAGCTCCAGGAGCGCCTGATTGGTGCGATCGTCAGCATACCCCGTGCGCATCATGTAGCGCATGAGGGCATGGCGCGCATTTTTAGAAGCCATGTCGAGCAGGCGGTGCTTTTCGCCGCGCTGCGGCCTATGGAGATGGCAAGAGCGTTCGCGCTTGCCCGCAAGCCACTCCCCCAACGCTTCGGCATCCTCAAGCTCGACAGAGAGATTGATCTCGGCTGGAATATCAGCCGTCTCGTCGTAATAGCGCTTAAGAAAGCCAGATTGAAGCTCTTCCTCATCGACATCCAGGCCTTTATCGAGGATGAACTCACAAGTTCGAACCGTTCGGCCCTCGCGAACGACAAAGACACAGGCGGCAGAGATAGTCTCTTCTCGATAGAAGCCGATGACGTCGATATCGACGCTTGACGGAAAAACGACCTGTTGGCGATCGTCCAGGCCCCTAATGACTTCCAGGCGACGCTTGACGCGCGCCGCACGCTCAAAATCGAGCGTCTCGGCTGCCTCCGTCATCTCGGACGTAAGCTCGTCGACGACATCCTTGCGATGGCCCGACAAGAAACGTTCGACACGCTTGACGTTCTTGGCATAGTCGGCAGGCGAAATCGCGCCGACGCATGCGCCCGGTCCGCGCCCGACATGGTAGTCAAAGCAGGGACGCCCGTTTTGCGCGCAAATCATATTGACGATGTCTTCTTCGCCCTTATGAGATTCGACGATGCGGCGGCAGCGGCGCCATTCCGCACAGGATGCCGAGCAAATAGGAATAACCTTGCGTAGCGTATCGATGGTCTCACGCGCCGCACGGCTATCGGTATAGGGGCCAAAATAGCGCGTTCCCGGTTTATGACGCTCTCGCGTGTATTTAATAGCCGGAAACAAGTCGCTCTTGGTAATGGCGATAAAGGGATAGCTTTTATCGTCTTTGAGATCGACGTTAAAGTACGGATGGTACTGGCCAATCAGATTGCGCTCGAGCACCAATGCCTCGTGCTCGGTCTCCACCACGATATAGTCGAAGCTCGCCACCAGCTGCATCATGAGCGGAATCTTTTGACGCTCGTCCTGCAGCGTCACGTATTGACGCATACGGGCACGCAAGTTTTTTGCCTTGCCCACATAGATGACATCGCCCTTGGCATCTTTCCAAAGGTAGCAGCCGGGTTGCGTGGGAACGCGCGAAACCTGTTCGGCAAGTGTTGGAATGTTGTCGTGACCTGCCACATGCACCTACTTGCGACGAAGCAGCGCCGAGACCTCGGGCATCTTAAAGACGAAGGCAAGGCCAAAAGTCACGGCGAGCGAGACGACGCCTGCAACACAAACGTAGCCCAGGGTAATAAGGATCGAACTGCCAAGCATTCCGACAAAGTGCTCAAGTGCCCACATGACGCCGACGCCCGCGGCAGCGCCCAAGCCACCGAACAACAGGCCGAAGAAACCGCCATGTAGGATAGACTTGACCTGAAGGCCATGCAGACGACGGCGCAGCCACCACAGTGAGCATCCGACCAAGACCACGTAGTCAACGACGTACGAAAGCGCAATTGCCGGCATACCGTAGCCCAGTACCACGCCAAACAGCAGCACCGAACCGGCCTGACCGATAGCGGAGTACAGGCAATAGCGGCTATATGGTTTCATATCGAGCAGGGCCGAGAAGCTCTTCTGCATCAGCACGACCACGCCGTAGAGCGGCAGGGAAAGTGCCAGATAGATAAGGAACTCCGACACCAGCGCCACACCGGATTCATCGAACTTGCCGGCGCAGTAGATCATGTTGAGAGGACGGGCGAAGACGATCAGGTACATCGCAAACGGAATCAGGAAGAAGAGCATCTGGGCGACACCGCGCGAAATGCCCGTGCGGACGCTGTCGTAATCCTTCTCCTGCGCATCGTGAGAGAGTTCGGTATAGAGTGCCGTCGAAAGCGAGGCGGCGATCAGCGCATAGGGCAGCGTGTACCACAGGCGCGCATATGCGATGACGGAAGGGCCGGTCTCGGGCTGCACCACCAGCGCGGCGGCATTGGTAATGGAGGTCGAGACAAACATGCACACCGTGGCGAGCAGCGTCGGGATACCAAGCGCAATCGTCTGTCGCAGCGCGGGGTCCTTAAAGTCGATATGGATATGAGGATGCACGCCATGCTTGCCGAGCGCGGGAATCTGGCAGGCCATCTGGACAAAGACGCCGAGGGTCGTACCGGCTGCGATCAAGATAATGCCGACCCGCTCGCCAAATTGTGCAGACACGGGAGCAAAGCCCATAAAGCTGGCGATGACGATGACGTTGTTGAGAACCGGGGCAAACGTCGACCAGAAGTAGTCGCGGTGTGCGTTGAGAACACCCGAGAACACCGAGCCCAAGCCATAAAACAGAATTTGGATAGCAAAGAAGCGGAACATGAACGCAGCGGTATCCATGCTGTCGCCATTACCCGAAAGGAACGACTGCGTCCAAATAAAGCCGGGAGCAAACACGGTGCCCAGCAGCGAGATGCCGCCCAGCACCAGAAGCAGAATACCGAGCAGGTTGCCGACATACTCGTTCGATGCCTCGCGGCCCTGCTCGCGCCTCACGCCCATATAAACCGGCAAAAACGCCGTAACGAGCATGCCGCCCATCACGAGCTCGTAGAGCATGTTGGGCAGGTTGTTGGCAACCTGATAGGAGGACGAGAGCAGCGACATGCCGATGGCGGCCGCCATGGCCCACGTGCGGATAAACCCGGTGACGCGCGACACGATGGTCAGCACGGTCATGAGGCCAGCAGAACGACCAACCGTGGAGTAGTCCGAAGAACCCATATCGTCTACGTCGTCCTGAGAGTCCTCATGAACCTCATCTTGTGGCAGCAAATCGTCCACGACGGCAAAGGAGCCGGTCATCGCAAAGGGATCGTCAACCAAAACGGCGTCATCAGCAGGTGCGGCGTCATCGCTGTTCGGCATGTTGTTACCGGATACGGCATCATCATCGAATATGACATGGTCGCCAAACACCGTGTCAACTTCTTTGGCGGCGACGGTTCGGGCAGAAAACGACAGAGGGTCCCAGTCGTCATCACCGTCGATGGCCACGCCCTCGACGGGATCGGTCGAACCAAGCGGCGACCATTCGTCATCCGAAAGAAGCGGCTCGTCATCATCATGAACCGCGGGCTTGGCGGAACGAGCGACAGGAGCGCTCTGCGGCGTGCTCTTTCCCTGGGCTGCCATCAAAAACACCGCCGTCTCATCGGGACGCGGCACACGAGGAGCCTCGGAGGCGACCGGCGTCACGCTGGCGCTCGATTGAGCGGCGGCCAAAAAGACAGCCGTCTCATCGGGACGAGCCGAAGAAAGAACCGTACGGGGAAGCGCCGTGCCGGCACCGGCGGCACGCAAGTACACGGCCGTCTCGCCCGGGTCAGCGGCAGCGGACCAGGCGTTTCGAATCTCGTTATCGAACGAAGCAGCCTCGGGCGCGGGCGCCTGAGGAGCCGACCCTTTTGCAAAGTGAGCTCCGCGCTTTGATTCTTCCTGCGGCATCGCTCAGTCCTCTCTCGTGATCGGGGCAACCGTCGCCCCGCAAAATGCAACTAAGTCATCGGGAGCAAGCTCAAGCTGATAGCCGCGCTTGCCACCCGAGATAAAAATGGTATCCCAAAGGACGCATGTCTCATCGATCAGCGTCCGGAAGCGCTTTTTCATACCGACCGGGCTGCAACCGCCGCGGACATACCCCGTCGCGGCAAGCAAATCTTTGACATGCATCATGGTCAGCGACTTTTCGCCTGCGGCGCGCGCGGCGGCCTTGAGGTCGAGCTCGTCGGCAACGGGAATGCAGCACACGACATGGTCGTTGGACGGCGTCGTGCAGACCAGGGTCTTAAATCCCTGACCGGGCTCCTCGCCAAGCTGCTCGGAAATCGCGACGCCCAGACCTGACGATTCATCGCCATCGTCTTCGTACGTATGGAGAACATAGGAGATGCCGGCGCTTTCCAGCTCGCGCATCGCATTGGTTTTCGGCGTCTTAACAGCCTTTGCCATGGCACATCCTTTCCCCCGCAGAGCGACGCAAGGATTAAGTATAGGGCCAATTCCGCCGCATATGCCATCTCGACACACAGAAGCGCCACCGAATCAGAAGGAATCGGTGGCGCTTCGGTACTACAACGTCTCTTTACTGTACGTCGAGCTGCGCCTGACGCTCACGGTCACGCTTGAGCAGCGGCGCCAAGAACTTGCCCGTGTAGCTCTGCGAACATGCCGCGACTTGCTCCGGCGTGCCTGAGACCACGACGGTTCCGCCGCCATTGCCGCCTTCGGGGCCCATATCGATCAGGCGGTCGGCAACCTTGATGACATCAAGGTTGTGCTCGATCACCAGAACCGTGTTGCCCGCATCGACCAGGCGCTGCAAAACGTCGAGCAGCTGGCGAACATCCTCAAAATGAAGGCCGGTTGTAGGCTCGTCCAAAATGTAGAACGTCTTACCTGTCTGACGACGATGAAGCTCCTTGGCGAGCTTCACGCGCTGCGCCTCGCCGCCCGAAAGCGTCGTAGCGGGCTGGCCCAAGCTCACGTAGCCCAGACCCACGTCATATAGGGTCTGCAGTTTGCGCTTAATCTGCGGGATATTCCCAAAGAAAGCCAGTGCTTCGGTGACACTCATGTCGAGCACGTCCGAGATCGTCTTGCCGCGGTAGGTAACCTCGAGCGTCTCGCGGTTATAACGCTTGCCGCCACATACCTCACAGGGGACATAGATATCGGGAAGGAAGTGCATCTCGATCTTGATCTGGCCATCGCCCTTGCACGCCTCGCAGCGACCGCCGCTTACGTTAAAGGAGAAACGTCCCGGCGAGTAGCCGCGCGCCTTCGACTCCGGCGTGCTTGCAAATAGCGCACGCAGATCATCCCACAAGCCAATATAGGTCGCAGGGTTCGAACGCGGCGTGCGACCGATCGGCGACTGGTCGATATCGATTACCTTATCGATGCACTCGATGCCCTCAATCTTCTTGTACGGCCCCACGGGACGCGTCGAACGATGGATGGCATTCGTAAGCGCGGGCGCAATCGTATCGGTGACCAGGGAGCTCTTGCCCGATCCCGAAACACCGGTAACGACTGTGAGCGTACCGAACTCAATCTTGGCGGTAACGTTTTTGAGGTTGTTAGCGCGGGCGCCCGTGATCTTAAGACAGCCGCGGCCGGGCTTGCGGCGCTCATCGGGCACGCGGATCATCCGCTTGCCGGTCAAATAAGCACCCGTCATGGAATCGGGGCACGCCATGATATCGGCAGGCGTTCCCGCGGCGACCACGTGTCCGCCGTTAACGCCCGCGCCGGGACCCATATCGATCACGTAGTCGGCAGCGCGAATAGTATCTTCGTCGTGCTCGACGACGATAACGGTATTACCGATATCGCGCAAGCGCTCGAGCGTCTTGATCAGGCGCTCGTTGTCGCGTTGGTGAAGGCCGATCGACGGCTCGTCCAGAATGTACAGAACGCCCATGAGGCCGGCGCCGATCTGCGTTGCCAGGCGAATGCGCTGTGCCTCACCGCCGGAAAGCGTCGCCGAGGCGCGATCGAGCGTCAGATAGTCGAGTCCGACATCGACCAGAAAACGCAGGCGCTCCAGGATTTCCTTGACGATGCGACCGCCGATAAACTGCTGACGCTCGGTAAGCTCCAGGCCCTCAAAAAACTCGAGCGACTCACGACACGACAGGCAGCAGACGTCGTAAATGGACTTGCCGCCCACGGTGACGGCAAGCATCTCGGGACGCAGACGAGCACCATGACAGCTCGAGCATGGCTCTTCGCGAATGTATTTCTCCAAGCGAGTCCTGGTGTTCTCGTTCGTCGTCTCGTTGTAGCGCTCGTACAGGATGTTGCGCACACCCGAGAACTTAGTGTCCCACTGGCTGCGACGCCCATCGAGCTTTTGATAGTCGACCGAGATCTTCGTGTCGCCCATGCCATCCAAAAACGCACGACGCACCCGCGGGGGCAGGTCCTCCCATGGCGTATCGGCACTCACCTTAAAGTGTTTGCAGACCGCGGCAAAAATCTGCGGATAATAGTTGGAATTGCCGAACAGGCTGCCAAAGACTCCGTCGGCAATCGACTTTGAGGGGTCTTCAATCAGTGCCTCGGCATCGACTGTCTTTTTAAAGCCCAGGCCGTCGCACTCGGGACATGCACCATAGGGCGCGTTGAACGAGAAATCGCGCGGCTGCAGGTCGTCGATGGAATGCCCGTGCTCCGGGCACGCCAGCGCCAGCGAATACTCCAGCAGCTCGCCCTCGGTTCCCTCGGGAGCGTCGCGGTCGGGCAGCATGTACACGCTCACGTTACCGTGCGCCAGTGCCGTCGCCTGCTCAACGGACTCGGCAATGCGACCCAGGGAGTTCTCTCGAATCACGATACGGTCAACCACGACCTCAATGTCGTGTTTGAACTTCTTGTCCAGGTCGATAGGGTCGTCAAGCGAGCGCACCTCGCCGTCGACGCGCACACGGCTAAAGCCCTCCGCACGCAGGTCCTCAAACAGCTTGGCGTATTCGCCCTTGCGTCCACGAACCACCGGCGCCAACACAAACGCGCGGCGGCCCTCCCCCGCCGCCAGCACCTTGTCGGCGACCTGATCGGTCGTCTGACGCTCAATGACACGACCGCACTCAGGACAGTGCGGCGTTCCCACGCGAGCAAACAGCAGACGCAGATAGTCATAAATCTCGGTTACGGTGCCCACCGTCGAGCGTGGGTTTTTGGACGTCGTCTTCTGATCGATCGACACAGCCGGCGACAGACCGTCAATCGAGTCCAGATCGGGCTTGTCCATCTGGCCCAAAAACTGACGCGCATAGCTCGAAAGGCTCTCGACGTAACGGCGCTGGCCCTCGGCATAGATGGTATCGAACGCCAGTGAGCTCTTGCCCGATCCGGAAAGACCGGTTATGACCACGAGCTGGTCACGCGGAATGGAAACATCGATATCGCGCAGGTTATGCTCGCGCGCGCCGCGAATAACGATAGAAGAATCAGACATGGAAGCTCCTTGCCTCCTACAACTTCAAATCACACTGACGATGAGTTTAGCGCACTCGACGCGCACAGATGTTCGTAATACAAGATTCGCAGACGTTTTGCTTTGCGTATCGGGTGCTTTGTTTCTCGAAATGCCGGGAAAAGGTTACAGTAATCTAATACTGAACTTAATTTGCTGTAACAGAGGAACGTCCATGACCGAAGATATCCCCCTTGAAATCACTTCGAGTGACATGGCCAATCTGCCCATATTCATCGCCGTCCTTATCGTGGCCGCTGTCATCGCACGCATATGCGTTTCAGTCAAACGAAAGGAACAGCCGCCTGTTTTTCGCGCCCTTTGGTGCGCGACGCTCCTCATCCCGCTCGGCATGGTAGCTGCATGGATTACGAATCAATTGCTCGTAAATGAGGACAGTTCCCTATGGGTCCTTTCTTATTCGGCACTCGGTGCTGCCGCCGTCATACTTCTTGTCGAGCCCTTGGTTTCGGGACTTATCGACCAAACCGATCTTGCGACGGGAACGGTTGCCTGTATTTGCCGTGACATCCTTGTCATCGCCGCTGTTTCAGCGCTCTCGTTCGTTTCACTCGAAATTGCCTGCAACGAAACGTTCTATCGCATTCCCGCCAACTCATTCGGGTTTTCCGTCGGGCTGCTCGCGACGGTTCTACTCTCCCTTTATTTGCTGGGACAGCGTCATGGAGGCGTCATGACCCTCGTGCCCATCATCTGTTGCATCCTTGGCATTGCCGAGCACTTCGTCATAACGTTTAAAGGCGAAGCCATCCTGCCAAGCGATATCTTGGCCCTTGGCACCGCAATGGAGGTGAGCGAGGGATACGAGTTTACCTTTACCGCCGGAATCGTAACCTCTCTCGCCCTGCTGGAGATTTCCCTGGGGCTTCTTTCGCTTATCCGACCGCGAAAGCTCCGTACGTCCACCCATGTCTTCCCCGCAATCGCCGCTAACCTCTGCGCTTTTCTGCTAGTGACCGTTGTGGGGCTCTCGGGCTTTTCCAGCATCGACTTGGAGCAGGCGCTGGATTTTGGATTTGACCGTTGGCAGCCCATCACCACATATGCGTCTCAGGGTTTTATCACTTCGTTCACCGAAATGGTCAACGAGTTGCCCATTGAGAAGCCCGAAGACTATACGCCCGATGAGGCGCAGAGCATCGAGCAGGAGCTCGCCGCCGCCTACGACAGCACGTATGGCTCGAGCGAGCAGCGCGCGGCTGCCGTTGCCCAGTTCAATGAAATCAAGCCAACGATTGTTGCCGTCATGAACGAGAGTTTTAGCGACCTTTCGTGCTTTGAGCAGCTCCAGGCGGCCGGGTACACCGGCCCCGCATTCTACAACTCGCTTCCCGACACACTTGTTCGCGGCACCATGCTCGCTTCGGTCACCGGTGGCGGAACGGCAAACTCCGAATTCGAATTTTTGACCGGAGCGACAACGGCCTTTGTCGGATTAGGCAAGATCCCCTATCAGCTGTATCAGATGAATGGCGTCAACAGCCTGGCAAAGGACCTTAAAGAGCTTGGGTATACCGCTACCGCTATGCACCCGCAAAACCCCGTCAACTACCATCGAGATAAAATCTATCAGCAGTTGGGCTTTGGAGACTTTCTTTCAATCGGCGATTTCGAAGGTGCGCCCTGTTACCATGCCGGCGTATGCGACTACGCCACCTACGACAAGATACTCGACCTGCTTAGAACCGACGAAGCGCCGCAGTTCATCTTTGACGTCACGATGCAAAATCACGGCGGCTACGACTATGGCACCGTTCCCGCCGAAGAGCTGACAAACTATTGGGTCGAGGGAGCCAGTGAGGGCGCCAATAGCGCGCTCAACACCTATCTCACCTGCATCAACGCATCCGACCGGGACCTCGAGTACTTTATCAACGAGCTCCGCAATATCGGCAGACCGGTTGTTCTTGTCTTTTTTGGCGACCATCAGCCGAGCGCCGCAACGACTCTCAACGACGAGCTGTACCCTCAGGAAGACACGGCAAGCCACGCTTTCCGTGTCTATCAGTCGACCTATTTCGTCTGGGCTAACTATGAAATCGCCGGCAATACCGAGCTCAACGTCTACGACACCGTCGGGGCAAACGAGATTGCAGCCATTACCCTAAATAAGATCGGCGCCCCGCTCACCGACTATCAAAAGGCCCTGCTTGCAACAAGGTCAGATGTGCCCACCATCAATGTCGCCGGCTATCTCGGTGCCGACGGGCTGCGCTACGACTTGGAATCTGAAGACAGCCCCTACACCTCGACGATCGACAAGCTGCAGCGCATGCAATACCTCGAGTTCGCCAGCAAAGTTCAGTAAGCCCGCCCATTCGCTTGGGTCCATCGTATTGCAAGCACGCTCGGCCCAAATGCATCGCAAATGACTCCCGCTCGCAAACGAGGGTACAATGACGCTCGTGTCACACCGCGGGGCTCAGGCCCCAACATATACAAAGGAGTCAAACATGGGTTGCGAGCACGCACAGGCAGCCGGCGGCCAAACGTCGCCGTCGCAATTTGAGGAGAATACGCTGTCCGAGGTCAAGCGCGTTATCGCCGTGCTTTCCGGTAAGGGCGGCGTCGGCAAGTCATTCGTCACCGGCGCCATCGCCACCGAGCTTGCCCGCCACGGTCACAAGGTCGGCGTCCTCGATGCCGATATTACCGGCCCCTCTATCCCTAAGATGTTCGGCATGAGCGGACGTCACGTCCATGCTCTCGGCAACCTTATGCTGCCCGAAATCTCCGAGCACGGCGTCAAGGTTATGAGCTCTAACCTGCTGCTCCAAAACGAAACCGACCCCGTCCTCTGGCGCGGTCCGGTTATCGCGGGCGCCATCAGGCAGTTCTGGAGCGAAACCTCATGGGGCCCCATCGACTACCTGCTGGTCGACATGCCTCCGGGAACGGGCGACGTCGCCCTCACCGTCTTCCAGTCGCTGCCCGTCGATGGCATCGTCATCGTCACGAGCCCGCAGGATCTGGTCTCGATGATCGTCGCCAAGGCGGTCAACATGGCCGAGAAGATGAACGTCCCCATTCTGGGAATCGTCGAAAACATGAGCTATATCGAGTGCCCCGATTGCGGCAAGAAGATCGAAGTCTTTGGCAAGAGCAAGCTCCCCGAGGTCGCCGAGCGTTACAACCTCGAGATCCTAGGTCAGCTTCCCATCAATCCGGCACTCGCCGAGGCCTGCGATAAGGGCGAGGTAGAGACCGCACTGCCCGCACGTATGCTGCCCCAGGCCGTCTCTGCCGTCGAGGCCATTGCCCCGCACGAAACCGCCGAGGCCTAAGTGAACACAAACGCCTCCTATGACGTCTTGGTAATCGGCGGCGGGGCCTCGGGTCTCGCCGCCGCCATTACGGCCGCGCGCGCAGGCAAAAGCGCCTGCATCGTTGAGCGCGATGTTGCCTGCGGCCTTAAACTCCTTGCGACCGGCAACGGCCGCTGCAACCTTTCCAACGAATCGATTGATTTCCAGCGGTACAACCACCCCGCATTCGTCGAATCCGTCATGGGTCCCCAGCCCGAGCAAGAGCTCGGCAGTTTCTTCTCCTCGCTGGGCATCATGACGGCCTCCGAGGAGGGCCGGCTGTATCCGCGCTCCCTTCGTGCCGAATCGGTGCGCGATGCGCTTCTCAACGCTTGCAATCACCTGGATATCACCTTGATCTGTGGAGCAAACGTCGCCTCGGCATTCAAAGCCCCCGAGGGCTGGGCACTCCAAATAGACCGTCCCGCGCGAGCACTCAAGGCAAAAAAGCACGACGACCGAAAATCGGAGGTCCGCTCACTTCGGAAGGCGCTCGCCGACACCTCTCGCAGGAACGAGACGCTGCAGGCAAAGGCCGTAATTATCGCTACGGGCGGCAGCCCCGCCGACATCGCGAAGACGTTCAATCTTTCCCTCACACCGCAGCGCCCCGTCCTCTGCCCCGTGTCGGCATCGGTCTTCGGCGACCAGACTGCGCTCAAGACGCTGGATGGCCTGCGCGTCCGCGCCCGTTTGACGCTCACCCGCAATCACGAGGAGCTCTGGCGCGAAGACGGCGAAGTGCTCTTCCGAACCTTTGGCATCTCGGGCGTTGCCGCCTTTAACCTCTCCCGTCGCGTCCAGCGCGGAGACACGATTCTGCTCGACGTTTTCCCCGACCTCTCCAAAGACGAGTTGCTCGATATGCTCAACCATCGAGTTGAGTTGCTCGGCGGCTTTTCACCCCGCGACCCCCGCTGGCTCGACGGCACGCTCGCCCCGCAGTTCTCTCGCGTTGTCTGCACCGCATTCGAACAGTGCCACCCCGAGTCGCACGACGTCATCCATCTGGTCTCAATCCTCAAGCACTTTAAGCTGCTCGTCGAGGGAACTACAGAGGAGCGTTCGGCCCAGGTCACGCGCGGCGGCGTGCCCATCGAGAGCGTCTCAGCTCCCAACCTCTGCGTGAGCAACGCGGCAGGCGCCCCACTTTACATCTGTGGCGAGGCGCTCGACATCGATGCCGATTGCGGCGGTTTTAACCTTGCGTGGGCTTGGATCTCGGGTATTCGCGCTGCAAGCAGCCTATAGCCGCGCAGTCTATAATCAAAACGCATTCGGGCCGTCTGGGACACCGGGCGGCCTCTTTCTTGCATCTAAGGAGACCTCGATGATCGAAATCACCCAAGTCCAAGCGTCACTCGATGAGGCCGGCGACGAAACCGCCTGCCTTGCTATTGGTAGACGCGCCGTCAAACGAGCCCTGCGATGCGAGGATTCCCAGATTAAAGCCATTGAGCTCCATCGCAAGTCAATCGACGCCCGTAAAAAGCGAGATGTCCATTTTATTTTGAGCTTTCGAGTTGAGCTGACAAACTCTCGACTCGAGCAGGAGGTGGTCGACCGCGTCGCCGAGCGCGACCGCTCGCGCATCCGCATGGTAGACGGCGAGGCTCCTTCATTCCCCAACCCTGTCCCGAATGCACCCAAGGGGCGTCCCGTCGTTGTCGGCGCCGGCTGTGCCGGTCTCTTCGCCGCCCTCACCCTTGCCGAAGCGGGCCTTAAACCCCTGCTCATCGAGCGCGGCGACCCCGCACTTCGCCGCTCGGAAGCGATTGATCTCTTTCTTAAGGAGCGTATCCTCGACCCCGAAAGCAATATCCAATTTGGCCTGGGCGGCGCAGGGACCTTCTCGGACGGCAAGCTCAACACGGGAACCAAGAATCCTGCCCATCGACTGATTCTTGAGACCTTCGTCGAAGCGGGCTCACCTCGCGACATCCTGTGGGACGCCAAGCCGCACATTGGCTCCGACATCCTCCCCACCGTCGTCACCAACATTTCTCAGCGCATCGAGCGGCTCGGTGGAACCGTCCGCTATCGAACAAAGCTCGTAAATATTCGAACCGATGGATCTGGCGCCATCACCGGCGTCGATGTCAAACCGCCGCAAGAAACCACAAGCGAGACAATCGCCACAAAGCACCTCATTCTTGCCTGCGGCCATTCCGCCCGCGACGTATTCGAGCTTCTCAAAGAACATAACGTTGCCCTCGCGCAAAAGACCTTTGCCATGGGTGTGCGCATCGAGCATCCACAGCGCGACATCGACCGCGCCCAATATGGTCCTTCGGCGGGGCACCCGGCACTCGGAGCAGCCCCCTACAAGCTTGTCGCCCATCTCCCCAACGGCCGCAGTGTGTTCTCGTTTTGTATGTGCCCCGGCGGACAGGTTGTCGCGGCTTCTTCCGAGCAGGGCCATCTGTGCGTCAACGGTGCCAGCCTCAATGCCCGCGACGGGCGCAACGCAAATGCCGCCCTACTCGTTAACGTCACACCTGACGACCTTCCCGACGATGACCCGCTCGCAGGCATTGAACTCCAGCGCGCCTGCGAGCGAGCCGCCTATCGCCTGGGTGGCTCCAACTGGAACGCGCCGGCACAGCTCGTCGGAGATTTCCTTGCCAGGCGCGCCAGCAAGGCTCCCGGAAAGGTAAAGCCCACCTATCCGCTCGGTGTGACCTGGACGGCAATTGACGAAGCCCTGCCGCAGCATATCGTCGAGTCGCTCCGCCTGGGACTTCCCCTACTCGGAAAAAAGCTACGAGGCTACGACCGCCCCGATGCCGTTCTTACCGGCGTGGAGACGCGTTCGAGCTCACCGGTCACTGTCACCCGAGACCGAGCGTGCCATGCCGTGTCGACCCCGGGCCTTTACCCTTGCGGCGAGGGCGCCGGATATGCCGGCGGCATCATGAGCGCCGCCACCGACGGCATCCGTTGCGCCGAGGCGCTGATAGCAGACCTCTAGTGCACGAACTCCCGCGTCCAAACGACACAGGCCCCGAGCTCCACAGGGAACTCGGGGCCTGTTCGCTACTTCCTAAATCGTGCACCCTGGCGTTTTCTGCCCGAAGCAAAGGTAGAGCCCTTGCGAGCCTGCGAACGCAAACGCTCGATCGTTTCGTCCTCAGATGCGCCCTCGAGCATCGCCCGAATCTGAACGACGGCATCGCGCAGACGCGCCGCCTCCTCAAAGTCCATGGCGGCGGAAGCGTTGCGCATGTCTTCCTCCATGGTCTCGACGATCCGCACGAGCTCGTCATGCGGCAGCCCTTCCAGCTGCTCGGCAAGCGTCTGCTCGGGCGTCACCGTCTCCGGCGCGGCGCCCTCGCCGTTTTCGTCGGGCGTATAGAACGCACCGTGACCCAGCGAATCGCCTCTCGAGCGTCCCTTCGAGCCCACAGTCTTTTCGGCCTCGGCAATAAAGCTCGAAATGTCGTTAATGGCCTTGCGGACCGTCTTGGGCACAATGCCATGCTCTTCGTTATATGCCATCTGAATCTCGCGACGGCGCTGCGTCTCCTCGATGGCTTCTTTCATCGAATCGGTCACAACGTCTGCATACATGATGACCTCGCCGTCGGCATTACGGGCCGCACGGCCAATCGTCTGAATCAACGAACGGCGATTGCGCAAGAAACCTTCCTTGTCAGCGTCGAGAATTGCCACCAGCGAGACCTCGGGAAGGTCTAGACCCTCGCGGAGCAGGTTGATGCCAACGAGAACATCGATCTTTCCCTCGCGCAGCGTTCGCAGGATCTCGACACGGTCCATCGTCGCTGTATCGGAGTGCATGTAGTTGACCTTAATGCCAGCGTCGAGCAGGTGATCGGTCAGATCCTCGGCCATGCGCTTGGTGAGCGTGGTCACCAGCACGCGCTCCTTGCGGGCCACGCGCTCGCGAATCTCGTCCTCAAGATCGTCAATCTGTCCGCGAACCGGTCGCACGTCAATCTTGGGATCGAGCAGGCCGGTCGGGCGAATGATCTGTTCAACGTCGTTCTGACTAACCCGCAGCTCATAGTCGCCCGGCGTGGCCGAAACGTAGATGAACTGGGGGATCCTCGCCTCAAACTCATCGAAACGAAGCGGGCGGTTATCGAGTGCCGAAGGCAGACGAAAACCATGCTCCACCAGCGTCACCTTACGCGAGCGGTCGCCTTCGTGCATGCCGCGGATCTGCGGCACCGTTACATGGCTCTCATCGATGATGCAGAGCATGTCCTTAGGAAAGTAATCGATCAGGGCAAACGGCGGCTCGCCCGGTTTTCGGCCGTCCAGATGACGCGAGTAGTTCTCGATACCGTTACAAAAACCCATGGTCTCGAGCATCTCGAGATCATAGTCGGTACGCTGCTGCAGACGCTGTGCCTCGAGCAGTTTATCAGTCGCCTTGAGCTCGGCCACACGCTTCTCGCACTCTTCACTGATTGATTTCAGAGCCGCTTTGACCTTAGGCTTCTCAGTCACGTAGTGCGAGGCCGGCCACACGGGAATGGCCTCGTACTCACGTAGCATCTCGCCGGTGACCTCGTCGATCTCGGCAATCAGCTCAACCTCGTCGCCAAAGAACTCAAACCGCAACGGATGCTCGGCATAGGGCGGATACACGTCGACGACATCGCCGCGCACGCGGAAGGTGCCACGTGCCAAATCATAGTCATTACGATCGTACTGGATATCGATAAGCGCATGGATAAAGTCATCGCGCTCGAGCGGCACCTTCTTGTCGACGTTCGGAGCTAAGCCAGCATAGTCCTCGGGAGAGCCAATGCCATAGATACACGAGACCGATGCGACGACGATCACATCGCGTCGAGATAGCAGCGATGCAGTCGCCTGATGACGCAGCATCTCGACCTCTTCGTTAATCGAGGAATCCTTCTCGATATATGTATCGCTTTGCGGCACATACGCTTCGGGTTGATAGTAATCGTAGTACGACACAAAATAGACCACGGCGTTGTCAGGGAAGAATTCCTTGAGCTCGCTCGCGAGCTGCGCGGCAAGCGTTTTGTTGGGAGCCATGACCAGCGTCGGCTTCCCCAGGGCCTCAATAGTCTTAGCCATCGTGAAGGTCTTGCCCGAACCAGTCACGCCCAGCAAAACCTGATAGCGATCTCCGTCCCTTACGCCCTGCACAAGCGACTCAATGGCCTTAGGCTGGGAACCAGCAGGCTCGTATGGAGACACGACCTTAAACGGCACCTCAGAGCCCTCAACGCCAAAACGTTTGAGCTCTCCTCCAACACGCTCAACTTCAAATTCCGCCATGGATACTCCTAACTCATATATCTGCAGTATACGCAGGCGGCAGGCATAGTCCTATACGAACCGATCGGGATAGAGGGTCTTATAGCGAACCCAGGCATTATTGACACGAATCAGATACGCCTGCGTCTCGGGAAAGGTGATTGCATTATGAAGCGACGTACTCTGCTGCGCCCATCCGTCGACATTGCCCATACCGGCGTTATAGGCGGCAATGGCGCTGTCAGTCGACCCGTTAAAATACGTTAGAAGATACGAAAGATAAGCACAGCCAAACTCGATGTTCGTAGCGGGATCGTTAAGGTTGTCGGCTGAATACTCGCTAACATCGACAAGACCCTTGGCAATCATATCCTGGGCAGTCTCGGGCATCAGCTGCATCAATCCCTGAGCGCCTTGATTCGACTCAGCCTCGGGATCCCAATTCGATTCCGACTTTATGACAGCACACGCCAGATACGGATCGAGATTGTGCGAAATGCTCGATTGCTTTACGTACGCCTCGTAGTCAATCGGATACAAAGGCTTAAAGAAGGCGGCAGGAGCATACGAGTAGACGAGCGAAATAAGGCCGAAGACGAGCATAACGGCAAGTGGCGCCACGCGATACCACGTAAAGAAACGTGTCTTAGGCATCGGCCTCATCCTTATCAACTACATCCCCGAAGCCATGGCGTGCAAGCCATGCGTCCAGTTGTTCAAAAAGCGAGTTATCGCCTGCCGCATTATCGATTACCGTCGTAGCGAGATTGCAAAGCGAAGCCTCATCAGGTTGGCATGCAGAGCGCGCATCAAAATCAGAGGACTCCATACCACGATGAATGGCACGCTCGCGACGAACTGCTAAAGGAGCGCTGATAACCAGAATTTCATCAGCCAGGCCAAAAGCATCCTCAAAACCAGTCGGGGCAGAAACCTCGACAACCGCAAAGGGATAACGGGGGGACGAAACTGTGCAGCAGACAGGATCGAGAATCCTCAGCGAAAGCTGCTCAATGAGAACAGGGTGCACAATGCTATTGAGCCGCGCAACTGTATCAGGAGAGGCGAAAGCTCGAGCGGCAAGGACATTGCGGCGAATGCCGCCCTCCCCGTCCAGAATGTCCCAACCGAATTCTTCCGCGAGGGCATTGACGATATCGGAGCCTGGCACATACAGCGATTTGGCAAGCTCATCCAGATCGATAAGCATGGCGCCATGAGATTTGAGATAGCGGCAGGCAGTCGACTTACCCGAAGCAATATTACCCAAGACAAAAACGGTAAACATCAAGTCCTCCCTAACGCCAATGGGAGTTATTATCGCGCAAATACAAAAGAAGGACTCGAAATACAGCCAAACAGTAAGACAAGCTAAACGAAGGCGAGTTCTGTATTACAGCTCTCTATCAAACGCAAAAAGGGGAGGCCGCGAGGCCTCCCCCTTCTTCAGTTTCGGATGACGGCTCGGTGCCGT
>CABQMF010000041.1 GCA_902465265.1 uncultured Collinsella sp.
GCGTTCTTTGGCTCGGCGCTCACCAACTTTGGCGTGGAGCCCTTCCTCAAGGAGTTCCTGCGTCTGGCCCCGACGCCGCGCGCCTATACCGATACGCTCACCAGCGAGCCGGTCGATCCCTGCCGCGACGACTTTAGCGGCTTCGTGTTTAAGATCCAGGCCAACATGGACAAGAACCACCGTGACCGCATCGCCTTTGTGCGTATTTGCTCGGGCAAGTTCGAGCGCGGCATGGACGCCTTCCACGTGCAGGGCAACCGCAAGCTTAAGCTTGCCACGGGCACGTCGATGATGGCCGATGACCGCGCCATCGTGGACGAGGCGTACGCGGGCGATATCGTGGGCCTGTTCGACCCGGGTATCTTTAGCATCGGCGATACCGTGTGCTCCGGCAAGCGCCACGTGCAGTATCCGCAGATCCCGACGTTTGCCCCCGAGATGTTCGCTCGCATTACGCAGGTCGACACGCTCAAGCGCAAGCAGTTCGTCAAGGGTATGGAGGAGCTTGCCCAAGAGGGTGCCATCCAGATTTTCCGTGAGCTGGGTGCCGGCATGGAGAGCGTCATCGTGGGCGTGGTCGGCGTGCTGCAGTTTGAGGTACTCGAGCGCCGTCTCAAGGCCGAGTATCGTGTTGAGGTTCGTCGCCAGCCGCTGCCCTATACAGACATCCGCTGGATCCAGAATGACCCCGATACCATCGATATCCCGGGCCTTTCGCTCACGCGCGACACCCTGCGCGTCGAGGATATGCGCGGCGGTAAGTTGCTGCTGTTCACGAGCCCGTGGAACGTGGATTGGGCTACCGACCACAATCCCGACCTTATCCTGTCGGAGTTTGGCAACGTAGCGTTTTAACGCATCGGCGCGGTGGCCCTGCGGGGCTGCCGCGCCGCTTGCTTGCCTGATGCCGTGTGAGCGGCTATCATACCCACCGTCGTCTCAAGACCGGGGCGTCCGAGCAGTTCGGGTCCGATATCCTGCTCGTTAAACCTAAAACCAAAGGAGTACATAATGATCAAGAAGGTCATGGAGGACTACAAGGTCCTGTTGCGGAGCATTCCCGCGGCAACGGTTTCGCTGTTTTTCGTGAGCGTCATCATGATGAACCTGCTGGCCAACAAAGAGCTTATCAGCCTGCCGTATCTGGCACTCGATTGCGGCTTTGTGGTGAGCTGGGTCTCGTTTTTGTGCCAGGACATGATCTGCAAGCGCTTTGGCGCCAAGGCATCCATCAAAATCTCTATCCTCGCGCTGCTGGTCAACCTGGCCGTGAGCCTGTGCTTTTGGGCATGCTCGCTCACGCCCGGAATGTGGGGCGCCTACTACGACACGGGCATGATCGAGGTCAACACCGCCCTTAACGCCACCATCGGCGGCACCTGGTACGTGGTGCTGGGCTCTTCGCTGGCAATGCTCGTCTCTGCCGTGGTTAACTCCACGCTCAACCAGTCGCTCGGTCGTATGCTCAAAAAGAATAACTTTGCGAGCTTTGCCTTCCGTTCCTATGTGTCCACGGGTGTTGGCCAGTTTATCGACAACCTGGTCTTTGCCATTGTGGTGAGCCACACGTTCTTTGGTTGGACCTGGGTGCAGGTCCTTATGTGCTCGCTGACCGGCGCTGTTGCCGAGCTGCTGTGCGAGGTCTTCCTGAGCCCCGTGGGCTACAAGGTCGTGCGTGGCTGGGAGCGTGAGAATGTGGGCGCCGAGTACCTCGAGCGCCACGCAACCGCCTAAGGAGCAAGTATGCGGGTTTTGATCACGGGCGCTTCGGGCGGTATCGGAGCCGCATGCGTGCAGCGCTTTTTGGACGAGGGCCACGAGGTCGTGGGCTTTGATCTGCTGCCGGCGGCGATCGAACACGAGCGCTACCGCCATCTGATTGTTGATGTCCGCGAGCCGGACTCGTTTCCAGGCGACCTTGAACCCCAGGTGATCGTGAACGTTGCCGGTACGCAGGATTCGGCCGACGACATCGCCGCCAACCTGTGTGGCACCATCAACGTGACCGAGCGTTACGCCTTTGTGGGGGAGGGGCTTGCCGCCAAGCCGGCGCCGGCTATTAAATCCGTGGTCAATGTGGGGTCGGCGAGCGGGCATACGGGATCGGAGTTTCCCGCCTATGCCGCCAGCAAGGGCGGTGTTATCGCCTACACCAAGAACCTTGCAAACCGCCTGGCACCGCAGGCCATCGCCAACAGTGTGGACCCGGGTGGCGTTATCACGCCGCTCAACCGTTGCGTGATGGAAGACGAACACCTGTGGAGCCAGATTATGGAGCTCACGCCGCTTAGGCGCTGGGCCACCGCCCAAGAGATCGCCGAGTGGATCTACTTTGTGGGTGTGACCAACCGGTTTATGACCGGGCAGAGCCTGTTGATCGATGGCGGCGAGGCCGGCCGCACCCAGTTTATCTGGCCCGAATAGGAAACGCGCCCGATGGCAAGATTGCCGTCGAGCGCGTTTTTGGTATATCGATTTTTAGCCGAGGCAAGTCCAGTTGACGGGGGTCGAGCCGTGCTGTTCGAGTAGCCGATTGGCAGCGGAGAAGGGGCGCGATCCCATAAAGGCGGGGAGTTCTGCCGTGGCACGGTTGGCCGAAAGCGGCGAGGGGTGCGTAGAGGCCAGGCAGAACTTACCGGTTGCCTTGCCCGCACCAGTTGCGGCGAGCTTGCCCTCGACCATCTGCTGGGCAAAGCGACCCCATGCCAAAAAGACTACCGGCTGGGCTAGCCTGCAGCAGCGTTCGATAACGTAGTCGGTGAGCGTGCTCCAGCCCAGTTTGGCGTGCGAGTTGGCGGCATGCTCGCGCACGGTGAGCGTGGTGTTGAGAAGCAGGACGCCCTGTTGTGCCCATGGTGTTAGATCTCCCGTGGCGGGAATGGGGCAACCCAGATCGGCTTTGAGTTCCTTATAGATGTTGCGCAGGCTCGGCGGCAACTTGGTTTGCGTCGCGGGGACCGAGAACGACAGCCCCATTGCCTGGTTGGGTCCGTGATAGGGGTCTTGACCCAAGATGACAACCTTGACCTGGTCGGCCGGCGTGTAGGCGAGGGCATTGAGGATGTCGTCTTGTGCCGGGTAGATGGTCTGCTCGGCACGCAAAAAGGCGATGCGCTCGAGCAGCCGGTTCGTAGTGTCACGTACCGGCTGCGGCGCATCGCCCAACCAAGTTGCTATGTTGCGGTCGCGAGTTGCGGTGTCCATGGGGCTCCTTTATGGCAGATGCTCTGTTGGCATCTATTGTAAAGGCGCACCGGTTGCCTTTATGCCGCGGCTGTATGAAGAGTGGGGTCTACGAGACGTGCTCGGGCGCTCCTGCCATTCGAGCCTGTCCATGCGCGCGGAGGCGTGGAAGCTCGACGGTTGCCACCATGACGCCGGTGAGGATGAGAGCGGCGCCAAAGAAGGCGATGGGACTCAGGACCTCGCCGACCAGGAAGAACGAGAAGACGGCGGAGCATACCGGCTCGAGCGAGAAGGCGAAGCCGGTGGTCTCGGCAGGCACGTGGGGTTGCACGAGCGTCTGGGTGATAAAGCCGTAGGCAGAGCAGATGAGTGCGAGCGCGACGACAACGACAATCTCGCTCGGCGTGCTGGGAAGCGTGAAGCCGCCAAAGGTGAATGCCGCGACGCCCGAGAACAGGCCGCCGAAGCCCAGCTGCCAAACGCCCAGAGCCAGCGGGTCGACATCTTCGACAAAGCGCTTCGCCACAATGATATGGCCGGCATAGACAAAGGCGGAGAGCAGCATGATGAGCGCGCCCGGGTTCAGGCTGGTAAAGTCGGCGCCCGAGAGCAGCAACATACCGCAGGTGACGATGGCGGTGCCGACGAGCACTTTGCGCTCGGGGGCGCGGCGCAGCAGGGCGGCGTTGGCAAACGGCACGATCACGACCGTCAAGCTCTGCAAAAAGCCGGCAGTGGAGGCAGAAGTGAGGCTGGAGCCAAGACACATGCAGGTGAGCTCGGTTGCCATGATGGCGCCGATGATGGCGGCGCGGACCATAAGGTCGCGGTTGATACGGAAAGCGCGCTTGTGGAAGAGCAGCAGACAGGCCACAAAGGCGATGATGCAGCGTAGCGCGACGATACTCGTGGCGTTCATGCTGTCCATGCCGATCTTCATGAGGGGGTACGAAAAGCCCCATGCGACGGGAACGGAAAATGAGAGCGCGATTGCTTTTTTGCGATCCATGGGGCTCCTTTTGTTACAGAACGGTTTCGTAAAAAGGATTCTGCTCCCAGATGTGGATGTAGTAAAGCGAATGTATCTTCAGTATGATTAAGAAATGCTAATGTTGGCAGAAAAAGCCCTGGCAAAACGTTTTACGGCTGCATTGATGTGGAGGCACAATGGCATCGCGGTATCAGATCGTTTGTATGGTGGTCGACTGCGGAAGTCTTAAGGGCGCGGCGGATGAGCTGGGCTATACGCAAAGTGCGGTGAGCCAGGCCGTCAAGGCGCTCGAGCGCGAGTTAGGCACCACGCTCATCGAGCGCGGTAAGCAGGGCGTTTCGCTTACGCGCGACGGCAAACAGTATCTGCCGTACCTGCGTCAGATCGTGACCGCCGAGGCCGAGCTCGAGGGCAAGCGCCAGGAGCTGCTGGGACTTTCCTCGACTGATATTCGTATTGCGACGTTTACCAACGTGAGTCGAACCGTGTTGCCGCGCGTGATCCGCGACTTTGGGGCCCTGCACCCGGGCGTACACTTTACCCTCAAGCAGGGCGATTACACGCGCAACGCCCAGTGGGTGCACGATGGCGTGGTGGATTTTTGCTTTACGGCGCGCGGGTTTACCGCTGGGCTCGAGAAGCGCGTGGTCTATCACGACGAGTTGGTGGCACTGCTGCCGGCCGCGCATCCGCTGGCGGCAAAGGAAAAGGTAACGCTCGCCGACCTGGCGTCCGAGCCGTTTGTGCTGCTGGATGAGGGCGAACAGAGTCTGGTTCTCGATGCGTTTGCGGCGCATGGCCTGTCGCCGCACGTGACGAGTGAGGTGACCGACGACTACACCATCATGGCGATGGTGGAGGAGGGCCTAGGCGTGAGCATGCTCTACCGTCGTACCGTTGAGGGCATGCGAGCCGATATTCGTGTGCGGCCCATCGTGCATGCCCCCTCGCGCGACGTGGTGGCCGCCTGGCGCAGCTGGGACACCATGCCCATCGCCACGAGGCGCTTTATCGACTATATGAGCTCGCATATTGTCAATTAATGACTGGCATGGCGTTGAGTGCGGTGTTTAGCGGGCTGTCGCTTTGGCTTTGGTGGCGCGATAGGTGCGTGCCGGGTGGCAGAGTAATACCGCCACGACCATAAAGAACGCCGTGGTGCCCAGGCTGATGGGGTAGACCATCATGATGTTCGCAAAGGTGCGGAAGTGCGGGAACACGCAGAACACCCAATAGAAGCGGATGCCGCAGACACAGATCATGGTGATGAGGGCGGGCATGAGCGAGATACCAAAGCCGCGCAGGTAGCCGGACATGTTTTCGTAGAACATGCTAAAGGCGTACGCCGGGAAGATCGAACACACGCGGATATAGCCGATTGAGACGATATTGGGATCACTGTTGAACAGCGACAGGATCTCGCGCCCCAGACCGACAATAACGATGATCGTGGTGAGTGCAACGATACCGCCTTCGACCAGGCAGACCTTGAGCGTTTTGGTGCAGCGGTCGATCTGGCGGGCACCGTGGTTTTGTCCCACAAAGGTGGTGCAAGCCTGGCTAAAGCTGTTGAGCAGGTTGTAGCACACGTACTCCAGGCTCATGGCGGCGCTCGATGCCGCCATGACCTCGGTGCCCAGGCTGTTGATGGCAGACTGGATGATGATGTTGGCGACGGCAAAGACGGCGCTTTGGATGCCGGCGGGCAGGCCGATCTTGACGATGCGCTTGAGGGCGACGGGGTCGAAAGCCAGGTCGCGTGGGGTGACGCGGACGACGGAGTCGGTCTTGAGCAGGCGGATAAAGAGCGTGGCGGCGCTGACGGTGTAGGCGATGGCGGTGGCGATGGCGACGCCTGCGACGCCCCAGTGGAGTACGGGGACAAAGATGAGGTCCAGGCCAATGTTGAGGACGGTGGACACGGCAAGCGCCTGCAGCGGCATGCGGGTGATGCCGACGGAGCGGAAAATCGCGGCCTCAAAGTTGTAGAGCAAGATTGAGGGCAGGCTGAGCAAAAAGACGCGCAGGTAGAGCGAGGCGAGCGGCATGGTTTCTGCGGGAACGTTGAGCGCGGCGAGCATGGGCTCGGCAAAGATCTCGCCCAGAGCGATGACGACAAAGCCCACGAGCGCCATTAAAATCGAGGTATGGACGGCGCGTTTGACCATGTTCTGATCGTTGCGGCCGATAGCGTTGGCGATGACCACGTTGGAGCCAAGCGACATGCCAATAAACAGGTTGAGCATAAGACTGGTAAGCGGAACATTGGAGCCGACCGCCGCCATGGCGAGGGTTCCCTGGTCGCCCGAGAAGTTACCGATGATGACCGTGGCGATGAGGTTCGACAGCTGCTCCAAGATGCTCGTGGCGGCTACGGGGAAGGCGAACAGGGGAATATTGCGCCACAGCGAGCCGGTGGTCATATCGATGTGCTTAGATGCGGTATCAGCCATACGCTCTCAATCTCTAACATGCTCTTTCGTGCTTATTTGCGCAGACGATGATACTCCTAATCGACTAGTCATTGGGGACGTTCTTAAACGACTAATCATTTAAGAACGTCCCCAATGACTAGGTGTGGAAGGCGTGCGACAATGGTGGGCGTTGTGTAGTCCGCGCTAAGGAGTTGCCATGTTGTTGTGTCCCGTTTGCCATGAGCCGTTGGCGGACAATGAGCGCGGTGCTGCATGCGCGGGCGGACACCGGTTTGACCGTGCGCGCGAGGGCTATTTATATCTGCTGCGCTCGTCCAAGAGCGGCGACTCCATGGGCGATCCCAAGTCGCAGGCGCGCAGCCGTCGTGACTTTCTGAACCGCGGTTACTATGCACCGTTGCGCGATGCGATGGTCGAGCTGGTGCGCGAGCAGGTGTCTGGACGTGCCGCGTCTGCGAACGGCCCCATGACCTTGCTCGATATTTGCTGTGGCGAGGGCTACTACACCAGCGCCATGGGCGCGGTGCCGGGCGTGGATGCTTACGGTTTCGACCTGGGCAAAGAGATGGTGCGCCTTGCCGCCAAGCGCGGCGATGCGACCTACTTCGTGGCCAACATGAAGGACATCCCCGTGGCCGATGGCGCCTTCGATATGGTGACCGAGCTCTTCGCTCCCTTTAACGAGCGTGAGTTTGCCCGCGTGCTGGCGCCAGAGGGCTCGCTCTATACCGTGGTGCCGGGTGCCCGTCATCTCTTTGGGCTTAAAGAGGTGCTCTACGACACACCGTACCTTAACGATGAGAAGCTGCCGCAGACTACCGAGCTTGAGTTAATCGGAACGCAGCGGGTGTCTGCGAACATTACGCTCCAGACCCAGGCCGACATCGAGGCGGTGTTCCAGATGACGCCGTACTACTACCGCACGCGCCCCGCCGACAAAGAGCGCCTGGCAAATCTGGACACCCTTCAAACCGCCATCGACTTCATCATCGCCGAGTACCGCCACAGCTAACAACCTGCCAAAAAGGGACAGGTTAATTTCGGTAGGTTTTATCTGGCAAACGTAAAGGGCCGACCGCGGAGATGCGCGATCGGCCCTTTTTAGTTGCTTGGCTGCAGAGGTTATGAGAAGCGAGCGCTTATAGGCGGTCCTTGTTCTCGGCCTTAACGGCGTGTGCCTGCTGAACAAAGAACAGGTCGTACACCACGATGACAAAGGCGCCAAAGTTGATGGCGTCGCCGCCAAACGCGGGAAGCGTGAGCACCGCTTGGGCAAGCGTGGCGACCGCGGCAACAATACCGAGCTTAAACGCGCCGTCCACCTGCGAAGGCTTGTTGGCGCCCTTGATACCGGCGACGCCTGCGGCAAGGTCGACGAGACCCTTGGCGATAAGCACGATCGCTGCGAGCGTGGCGTACGAACCGTACGTGGAATCGAGACCGCCCGTGGCGATACCGACGCCGGCGGTGACGAGGCTGGCGATGCCCAAAACAAAGTAGATGAGAGCAAGGATTTTGAGAGTCTTGCGAGTGAAGCTCATGGCTGGTCCTTTCGATACGAGTACGCCAACTTGGCGCACCCAATGTACTGCACATATGGTGAAGCACATTGTAGTTCAACGCGGCGATGCATGCGTTTGAAAGCGTATTGAGCCCGCGCAGCCAAACCCAACCTTTCAAAAAGGAAAGCTGGACGTAAGTCAAATCGATGGCAGCGTATGCGCGGCGCTGCGATGATGGGTCCATGGTAAGAGCTGGTCTCAAGGAGGAGCCATGATGTACAGAGCAGGGCAAGTGCGTGAGCCGCGGTCGTTGGGAAGGCGCATGGGTGATTCCGTGATCGCTGCCGTGTGTACGGGATTGATGGCGATGCTTTGCATTGGGATGCTGTGGGCCATGTCGCATGTGGGACAATAGCGGACGGTTGGGTGCTGACATAAACGGCGCCCCGCGTATTCGTTTGTTTGTTAAGGAGTGTCCATGGGCGTCGTCGATCCCTTTTCTGTTGCTCGGGCCGCGGGGCTTGAGCTGATCGGGAAGTCCGAGGGTCTTACGCTCACCGACGGCACGATGGAGCTGCGTGCCGATTTTACCCGCATGCTTCCACGACTCAAGCAGGGCCGTTTGCAGCAAGAGCTACTGGTGAAGGCTGCGCGCACAAAAGGCATCGAGCAACCATGGGCGATTGACGCTACGGCGGGCTTTGGCGAGGATTCGCTGCTGTTGGCGGCTGCGGGCTTTACCGTCGATCTGTATGAACAGGATTGCGTGATCGCGGCGCTTCTCAAGGATGCTTTGGATCGCGCGGCAGATGATCCGGCGCTTGCGGCTGCCGTGGCTCGCATGCGCCTTCATGCGGGCGAGGACAGCATTGCCGGCCTTCGCCATACAGCTGAGTTGATCGGGCGGGGCGAGCTTGCCGCCCCCGACGCGGTGTACCTGGACCCCATGTTTCCCGAGCGTACCAAAAGTGCGGCGGTCAAAAAGAAGTTCCAGCTCCTACATCATCTGGAGCAGCCATGCGCCGACGAGGAATTGCTGGTCGAAGCGGCGCTTGCTGTGCATCCGCGCAAGGTCGTTATCAAGCGGCCGGTGAAGGGCCCGCTGCTTGCCGGCCTTAAGCCGAGCTATCAACTTGCGGGCAAGGCCGTTCGCTACGATGTGTTGGTGCCGCCGCGCCCGTAGCTTGCGCGTGATTACCGGGGCTTCGCTAGCGCCGTGCCGATGCGGCGCCTATTTCCAAGGGTGCGACGTCAGGTGCCAGCCACCGCAGTATTCGCATTTGTAGCAGGCCAAACCACGCCGCCCGCGGTTTTCGCAGTCGGCCATAACGGCCTCGGCCTCGGCGCGCGTGTCGTAACGGTTTTTGCGTTCGCACGACTTGTAGCGCCAAGCTTCATCGCGCTCGGCGTTCAGGGCGTCGCGGCGCTCGTCTTCGCGCGCAAACAGGTCGCTCATATCGCCGCCCGTGGCAGCGCCCAAAAACTCGCTTTTGGCTTTTGACCAAGCGGCTCGCTTTTTGCTCCCCATCTGCTTCGCGCCCCTCTCCAAACGTTGGTATCATTGCTCAATCAAAGTGATACCAATAAACGTGAGGTCGCCGCGTGATGATCAGAAAAACCCTCGATACCGACATTCCCGCCGTCATGGCTATCTATGACGCGGCCCGCGTCTTTATGCGTGCGCATGGCAACGCCACGCAGTGGCCCGAGGGCACGCCTTCTGCCGAGCAGCTGGCTGCCGATATCGCCGCTGGTGGCAGCTATGTGTGTGAAGTCGACCGTCGCGTGGTGGCGACGTTTGCCTTTTTACCGGGCCCGGATGAGTGCTATGACGTAATTGAGGACGGTCAATGGCGTAGCGACGCTCCGTACGCCGTGCTGCACCGTGTGGCGTCCGATGGCACCGTGCACGGTATCGCGGCTGCGATGTTTGCCTTTGCCAAAGAGCGTGCCGATCACCTGCGTATCGACACGCACCAAGATAACCTGCCTATGCAGGGCGCCATCGCCAAGGCCGGGTTTAAGCGCGCCGGTATCGTATATGTGTCGGACGGTACGCCGCGCGTCGCGTTTGATTGGCTGCGCGAGGCATAAAGGCCGAGTCACATACCAGCGTTTCACCGAAATGAAAATGGCCCCGAGTGGGGCCATTTTTTGGCAAAACGCGTTGTTGTGGGACTCGCGTTGTTACTGCCCCAGATGAGCCCGGGCAGACAAAAAGGGGAGGTGCCGGCTTTCGCAAGGCGCGAACCTACGAAAATCGCCGCGCGGCAACGCGGGGCGATGAGCTCGGTCGGGGGATAGGGCCCGCTTCGCCCGCCGGCCCGTAAATTGTATCATCCAGTGTGGAGCGTGAACGCCTGTTGCCGCGTGCGATGGGCTTGTAATAAGAGGAGAGCCATGTCGAAGCAAGCGGTCGTTGGAATCTTGGCGCATGTTGATGCCGGCAAGACCACGTTGGCCGAGGCCATGCTGTTCAACGCGGGTCGCATTCGCAAGCGCGGCCGCGTGGACGATGGCGATTCGCATCTGGATACGAACGAGATTGAGCGCGAGCGTGGCATCACGATTTTCTCGTCGCAGGCCGTGTTCGACCACGGTGATACCCACGTCATGCTCGTGGATGCACCGGGGCATGTCGATTTTTCTGCCGAGGCAGAGCGCACGCTGCGTGCCCTGGACTACGCGATTCTGGTGGTGGGCGCCAACGATGGCGTGCAGGGGCACACCGAAACCCTGTGGCGTCTGCTTGCACGCTATGACATCCCGACGTTCATCTATATCAACAAGATCGATTTGGAGAATCCCGGCCGCGATGTTTTGCTGGCACAACTTGGGCAACGTCTTTCCGAGGGCTGCCTGGATGCCAGCGAACTGTTGGCGGGCGGCGCCGTTCAGGAGGACGCTGCTGCGTTGGACGAGGCGGCGCTCGAGGAGTTTCTCGAGACGGGTGAGCTTTCCGTCGCGACGCTGTCGCGCATGGTTGCCGAGCGCAAGCTCTTTCCCTGCTTTGCCGGCTCGGCGCTCAAGGACCAAGGCGTGGACGAGCTGCTGGATGGCATATGTGCGCTGATGCGCGAACAGGCGTGGCACCCGGAGCTTGCCGCCCGCGTCTACCGCGTGAGCCGCGGGGATCGCGGCGAGCGTCTTGTCTGGGTCAAGGTGACGGGCGGTGTACTGCGTGCAAAGCAAATTGTCGAGGGATGCTCTGGCGCCTCCACTTGGGAGCAGAAGGTCGATCAGGTGCGCATCTATAACGGCGAGAAGTATGAGCTTGCCCAAGAAGTTGCTGCTGGCAGTATTTGCGCCGTGACGGGTCTTGCGCACGTTTGCTCGGGGGACGCCCTGGGCGCGGAGCCCGCGGGCGATGCGCCTGTCATTGCGCCGGTTCTCACCTATACGGTGCTTCCGGGCGAACATGATGTCCATACGGTGTTCAAAGCATTGACTGAGTTAGCGGACGAAGATCCCATGCTCGGCGTAAGCTGGAATACGCATCTGGAGCAGATTCATTTGCAGTTGATGGGCGCCGTGCAGCTCGAGGTCGTGCAGCGTGTGTTGGCCGATCGCTTTGGCCTTTCGGTTGCGTTTGAGTCTGGCGGCATTCTCTATAAGGAGACTATTTCGCAGCCGGTCGAGGGCGTGGGCCACTTTGAGCCACTGCGCCACTATGCCGAGGTACATCTGCGCTTGGAGCCGTTGCCAGCGGGTTCGGGCGTGCAGTTTGGTACCGTGACCTCGACCGACAAGCTCGATCTTAACTGGCAGCGTTTGGCACTCACCAACGCCATGGAGCGTGATCACCTGGGCGTGCTGACCGGCTCGCCCATCACCGATGTGCGCATTACGCTCACGGGTGGCCGTGCGCATGCCAAACATACCGAGGGCGGCGATTTTCGCCAGGCCACGTACCGCGCGATTCGCCAGGGTTTGATGCAGGCGCGCGAGGCCGGCGCGGCGGTGCTGTTGGAGCCGTGGTATCGCTTTGAGCTCGAGGTACCGGGGGAGTGCGTGGGCCGGGCGCTCTCGGATGCCACGCGCATGGGTGCCGAGTACGAGCCGCCGACGATGGCGGACGACCGGGCAAAGCTTGTGGGTCGTGTGCCGGCATCCGAGGTGCAGGATTATGCGCTTGAGGTGGCTGCCTACACGAGCGGTCGCGGGCATCTGTACCTAGAGTTTGCCGGCTATGCGGCTTGCCATGATGCTGAGCGCGTCATCGAGGCGGCCGCCTATGAGCCCGAGGCCGATCTGCCCAACACGCCCGATTCGGTCTTTTGCTCTCACGGCGCCGGCTACACGGTCAAATGGTACGACGTACCCGCCGCAGCTCACGTAAAGGTCGATCCCGCCACCTTCCGCTCCTATCGCCCCGCCGACCCCACCTTCTTCTGCCATTAGGGGACGGGGTAGAAATGGTAGATTTTTGAACCCTCTGATCCTTGACTAATTGATTTTGGCGCCGACGCTGCAAGACGGACAGTCCCTTTGTCACCTGCTGATGGTATAACTCGGTATAAGTTGGTATAACTGTTACCAGGGTTTACCGATCCGAGGAGGCCGACATGAATCCAAATCCCTTTAAGCCAACGGCAGGCAAGCGGCCTCCGATGCTCATCGGTCGAGAGTCGGTCATCGAAGATTTTGAGGAAGGACTCGACAACGGCGCCGGAGCGCCGGGTAGGCTCATGCTCATTACGGGAAACCGCGGCTGCGGCAAGACGGTTCTCCTGCGGGAGCTGCAACGTCTAGCCAGCGAGCGTGGATGGGCGGTTATCTCCGATTCCGCTTCGCTTGGCTTATGCGATCGCCTGGCCGATGCGCTTCGCTCGAATAAACCCGTTGTGACGTCAATGGAGTTCGGGCCGTCGTTTGGCCGGATGTCGGTCGAGGCGGCGCGGGCAAAGGGTGAAACGTTACGAGGGCTGGTCAACGAGCGCCTCAAGAAGCTCGGTCCAGGCAAGGGCATACTGTTTGCGATTGACGAGGCGCAATCGGCGTCTATCGAGGAACTGGCGGCTCTCGCCGTTCTCTATCAGCAGGTGCTCGGAGACCAGGATGACACGGGCTTGCCCGATAGCGACCAGCGCGGTCTTGCGCTGGTGTTCGCCGGCTTGCCCAGTATGGTTGACGATCTGCTCGAAGAGCCGAGCGTGACGTTTTTGCGCCGTGCCCAGCAGCGTACGCTGGGGGCGATTTCTTTGCCCAAGGTGCGCGATTCATATATCCAGACGGTCAAAGACGCTGGTCTTTACGTTGACGCGGAGACGGCGGACCTTGCGGCACGCAAGAGCATGGGGCATCCCTATATGGTTCAGCTGGTGGGCTATTACATGTGGCGCTCTGCTGTCCGACGTGGCTCGCAGGCCATTGAAGAGCACGATGTTGAGGCTGGGCACGTGGATGCCGTCTCCGAGTTCTACGAAGCGGTTGACGCGCCCCTGTATTACGGGCTGCGCAGTCCACAGCGCCTTTTTATCGAGGCTATGGCGGTTGATGGGGGCAAGCCGACGCGCATGGCGGACATCATTGAGCGTTGTGATCGTACCCAGAGCTGGGCGAGCAAATATCGCGCAAGCCTGATTCGCGAGCGCGTCATCGAGGCTGCCGGATACGGCCTCGTCCGGTTTACCGCGCCCATGCTGGGCGAGTATATCTGCGACCGCATTTTATAGCATGAGTAGGGTGATAAAGATGACGGAACAGAAGATGAGTCCGCAGGCTATCGAGGTGCGTGGCGCACGTGTCCATAACCTCAAGAACATCGATATCGATATTCCGCTGGGAAAGCTCGTGGGCATTGCCGGCGTATCGGGTTCGGGCAAGAGTTCGCTGGCGCTGGGGGTTCTTTATGCCGAGGGCTCGCGTCGCTACTTGGAAGCACTCAGCACCTATACTCGTCGTCGCCTAACACAGGCCGAACACGCCCAGGTGGACGAGGTGCTGCACGTGCCGGCGGCGCTCGCATTGCATCAGCGCCCCAGCGTGCCGGGCGTGCGTTCCACCTTTGGCACCATGACCGAGCTCAACAATAGCCTGCGCCTGCTCTTTAGCCGCTGCGCCCAGCACGTGTGCCCGCATTGCGGGGCGCGTGTGGAGCCGAGCCTTAACGTGGCTGCGGGCTTGTCGCTCACGTGTCCGACATGCGGCCGCGAGTTCTACGCGCCGAGTGCCGAGGATTTGGCCTTCAATAGCGGCGGCGCGTGTCCTACCTGCGGCGGCACCGGTGTCATGCGCGAGGTGGACGAAGCGAGCCTGGTGCCCGACGAGTCAAAGACCATCAACGAGGGCGCAGTACTTCCCTGGGGTACGCTCATGTGGGATCTGATGAAGCAGGTGGCAGGCGAGATGGGCGTGCGTACCGACGTGCCGTTTAACCAGCTCACGCCTCAAGAGCGCGACATCGTGTTCCATGGTCCGGCGGTTAAGAAGCACATTCTCTACGTTCCCAAAAACGGCGAGGGCGCCACGCCGCTCGACTTTACCTATTACAACGCCGTCTATACCGTCGAGAATGCGCTCGCCAAGGTCAAGGACGATAAGGGCTTAAAACGCGTTGCGCGCTTTTTGCGCGAGGGAGCATGCCGTGATTGCGGCGGCACGCGTCTCTCCGAGGCCGCGCGCCAGCCCCAGGTGCGCGGTATCAATCTGGCGCAGGCCGCGGCCATGACGCTGGGCGAGGCGATTGAGTGGATGCGCGGGGTGCCCGCATCCTTGCCGCCCGAGATGCGGCCCATGGCGACGGATATCTGCGATTCGTTTTTGAGTGTGGCCCGTCGTCTGGTCGACCTGGGTCTCGATTACCTTTCACTCGATCGCGCCGGTGCCACGCTCTCCACGGGTGAGCGCCAGCGTGTGCAGCTCGCCCGCGTGGTGCGCAACCGGTCGACGGGTGTGCTTTATGTGCTGGACGAGCCTTCGATCGGCCTGCATCCTGCCAATGTCGACGGCTTGGTGGGCGTGATGCGCGATCTGGTGGATGACGGCAACACCGTGGTTGTTGTCGACCACGACACGCGCGTACTGGCGGAAGCCGACTATCTGGTCGAGATGGGCCCCGTTGCCGGAGCAGGCGGCGGTAACGTGATTGCCGCTGGTACGGTGGACGAGGTCGAACAATCGCAGGGCAGCCGCATCGCCCCGTTTTTGCGCGCAGAGTCCAAGCGCTTGCGTCCGCAGGTGACTGACGAGGAAATGTTCGACCAGGGCCATATCCGCATGGCGACCGATACCATCCATACCGTCAAGCCGCTCGAAGTTGATATCCCGCGCGGCCGCTTGGTTGCGGTGACGGGTGTTTCTGGTTCGGGTAAGACGACGCTCGTGCTCGAGACGCTCATCCCGGCGCTCAAGGCGCAGGCAGCCGGCGAGCGCCTGCCGGGACACGTGCGTTGGGTCGATGCCGAGGGCATTGCGCGTGCCAACCTGATTGACGCCACGCCCATCGGTGCCAACGTGCGCTCGACGGTAGCGACCTATGCCGACATCCATGATGAGCTGCGCCGCGCCTTCGCCCGTACGCCCGAAGCCAAGGCAGCCGGCTACAAGGCGGGTGCCTTTAGCTACAACACCGGCGCCTTGCGCTGCCCTACGTGCGATGGAACGGGCTCGATATCGCTCGACGTGCAGTTTTTGCCCGACGTCGAGATCGTCTGCCCGGCATGCCGTGGTTCGCGCTACGCCGAGGCCGCCTCGCGTATCCATCGCGAGGGCAAGGACGGGAGTCTGCTTACGCTGCCGCAGCTCATGGATATGAGTGTGGACGAGGCCATCGACGCCACACTGGGACTCAAGAAGGTTCAGACGCGCTTACAGACCTTGCACGACCTGGGCCTGGGTTATCTCACGCTTGGCGAGCCCACACCGGCGCTTTCGGGCGGTGAGGCACAGCGCCTTAAGCTCGCGAGCGAGATGGGCCGCGTGCAGGACGACGCCGTATTCGTATTCGACGAGCCCACGATTGGCCTGCATCCGCTCGATGTTCAGGTACTGTTGAACGTGTTTGACGGCCTCGTTGCCAAGGGCGCCACAGTTATCGTGATCGAGCATGACCTCGACCTTATCCGTAACGCCGATTACGTGATCGACATGGGCCCAGGCGGTGGCGACGCGGGCGGGCAAATCGTCTGCGCCGGTACGCCGGGTGACATCGCGGCCTGCCCCGCAAGCATCACCGGTCGCTATCTATAGACAATGAGGCAAAGGGACAGCCTCTTTGCCTCATTGATGCCTATTTCACGCATTGAGCCGCGAGATAGTCGCGGAAGAATGGCAATTCAAATGCGACGAGCCCTCGTCCTCGTTCCCCGATGATGCCGGCATCTATCATGCGGCGTCGGTAGCGGGAGACCTGCTGCGGCGAACGCTTAAGGCGCTCGACAAGGTCGGCGGTGGTGGACTCTTCCTCGTCATCGAGCATGGCGATGAGGAATCGCTTGTCCTCTGCAGTGAGTTCCCGATAGGTTGCCGCGAGGATTCGGTCGTCCATCTCGTCGCGCGCGATTTTGATTCCCAGGTCAAAGTCGCGTGACGAGATTTCCTTCGAATCGCTTGTGAGATCCCAGGCACGGTAGCCTACGAGCTGCAATAGGAAGGGAAAACCAGAGATCGAGCGAACGGCTCTATCGATTCCCTCAGCATCTGCCAGGCGATCGTTTTCCTGGATTGTGCGAATCAGGGCCTCGCGTACGTCATAGTCGGCAATGCGACCCAGATGATATTGTTGGGCGCGGCGAAGGAACGAGACCGTCTTGTGGTTCAGCAACGTCGATACGTTGTTGGGAAGTCCCGCCATGAGCAGGGCGACGCGTTTCCCATCGGTCACAAAGTGCTGATACGTCGCTGCGAGCTGAATCATCTCGTCGAGTGTCGGGTCCACCTCGTCAACCGTGACGAGCAGACCGGTACCGGCCCCGTTGAGCTGGTCGATGATATCGCTCATGCGATAACGCCAGGTTGAGGCATCGTGAACGCGATTGACCTCAATGCTGCCGAGCGGTGCAATTCCGAGACCGGTGACTTCGAAGTTCTTAGACGGGTCGATAAGATGGCCGGCAGCACGTTTCGCCCCGAACTCGATTTCCTCAAGCATTCCTGGGAGCGCGGTCGTCTTTACGGCTATCCAGCCGTGGGATTCCGCCCTTGTCGCGAGCGACGACATGAGAGCGGTTTTACCGGTTCCACGCGCGCCTGAGAAGATCGAGGTCAATTCTGGGCGCCTGCGCTGGCTGAAGAAGGCACGGTCCAAATCCCGAATAATCTGTTGTCTGCCAGCGAGATGGGCAGGAACCTCACCAAAACTGGGGGTAAACGGGTTCTCGAGATATTTCACACGGCTCTCCTTTCACACCGCCGTTTAACTTCATTTTATTTTAGTTAATTCTGATTAAAAGCAATGGTTCGTTATTTAGAGCATCAAT
>CABQMF010000042.1 GCA_902465265.1 uncultured Collinsella sp.
CGACGGAAAGCTGGCCGAAGTGTTTCATGACGCTCTTGTTATTAGGCAATTTGGTCAGCAGCTTAATTGTCATGTCATAAGCCTTTGGCCCAAACGCAGATTTACACGCGAAGAGAAGCGCTGCGACTTGCATGATAGATATGGTAGAAAGCAGGTCATCCATCAGAATGACTTGCTCGTTATTCTTCCTTATACCCTGAATCAGGTTTGCCGCTTCTGTACCAGCTGAACCGTCGCGTCCTTTGTAGTGATTAAACAACGATAAATCAAAGGCGTCTCTGATTTCGACACTTCTTTGTGAACCGTCTAGTGCGTCTTGCCATTTTTCAAAGCCGTCACCTATCGGATTGTCAGAGAACTCATCGTTAGAGATATATCGTTTTTCAACCCGCTCAAACTCTCCGGCGTAGGGTGAAACGGGGAGACCGTAGGCTTCGATGAAACGTTTGACTTCACCTAAGTCACTCGTATCTAAATTGAGTAGGGCACCCGTTGCAAAGCCGTCTGGAAGACCGTATGCCTTGGCTCCGGCTTTGCAAAGGAACGCCGGACGCTCTGAGCCGTCGAAATTGACGCAAATCAGTCGGGCAATTGGCAATGTCCAAGGGATTAAGTCGTCGTTAGTGGTGGGAACTTTAATTTTTCCTGTACTCATAAGTGCTCCTCTAGCTGCTCAAAGCCCGTTAAACTCCATTCTGCTAAAAATAATAGTTAGCGCCATGTCGCAGGTCAAGTAGTGTGAACTACGTAAACCGCACGAACGAAAGGAGTTCAGATGAACGATATAAACGCGAATCAAATGAGCACTGTGAGGCGTAAGGAATGGTGTCGAGCTTTGAACAAGATTCCGTATGCTTGTGTCACAGCGCGTGATATCGCAATGCTCATGAACGTTTGTAAGACGACTTCAATTGAGATTCTAAAAGCAGCGGGTGGAATCAAGATCGGTCGGGCCTGGCGCGTCGACAAAGCTGACCTGATCACATACCTTGCCGGTCTGGAGTGCGATAACAATGACCGCTAAGACCGTAGCCTCACTGCTCGACGCCGCGTTACCCGTTGGCGGTACGCGCGGCGTCGCCGCGCACGTCGCCGACGCGTGTGGCGCTGCCGAGCGTACCGCCAACGGTCCTGCGCTTGTCGATAATACTGGCTCAGCGTACAAGATGGACTCCATGGATGGTGCCAATGCCCCCACCCCCATCATCCATATCAAGACGACTGTCACCCCTGAAGAGTGGTTGTTGCTCTGCAAGAAAGAGGGCTCGAGGAATGAGGGACGGGGTGTGGGGGTGAGGAATACTCCGAAACTGATTGAAGAGGAGAGCTCTAAAAGACTTGAGAAGATAGCGAGGAGCCAAGAAGCAATTGATGACGATTGGTTCGTGAAGGGGAAATGGCTCTGGGTTACCGGCAAGGATCAAGATGAAGCTGCAGTTGAAGCGACGTTGAAGGCGATTGCAACGGGATCTGAGTTCGAGTTCGCTTCGGCGAAACAAATGGTGTCAGCCTGGAATAGCGCTGATTTGTACGGCTCGAACAACAAAGACAGGACTTTGGATAAGTATCGCTCGGTTCAGAACCTGCTAGTGTCGTATCTGGGTTATTCGAGGGACAAGACAGAAGTCAGCATGCTGTACGAGCTTCTCGACGAGCGTCGTCTAAATAAACTTGCGACCATTCTGTCGTCGATTTATTCAGGAAAGGAGCTGCGTAGCTACTATCTGCGTCTCGGCGCTAAAGCGGAAGAAGTCGACAAGCTGTTTGACTGTTTAAAGAAAACGGTTTGCACGACTGCGTAATGATCATCATCGACATTCGAATATAGTTGAGCCCGGCTATGCCGGGCTTTTTGATAAGAGGTTGCTAATACTGTATTTCTCTTCGCCGATTCGCCTTCAAATGAGCATTAACCGATAAATGACTTTATCTAAAATGATGACATCTGAGCTGTAACGAAGGAGTCGCTATATGAAGACCGTCTACGATGCCCTTGACCCTATCGTCAACGGGTCGGCAACGACCAAGGAGAAGGGCGACAAGTATGAGGCGGCCTGCGTTTATTATCTCAAGAACGACCCCTTCTACGCACTGTTCTTCTCCCGTGTCGGGACGATAGCCCAGGCACTCGAATGGGACGATTGTCCCGTCCACGACACCCAAGACAACGGAATCGACCTCATGGCCCAGACCGCCGAGGCGGGGGAATGGTGGGCGATCCAATGCAAGTGCTATGACGGCGAGAAGGACCTTCCCAAGGGCATCTGCGATTCGTTCTTCGCCCATGCGGCATTTATCGACGGCGTCGACTCCCTGATGGTCATGACGACGGCGAAGGGTCCGGGAAAGAACCTCCAGAAGCAAATCGACGCCAGCGGGTCCATGTACATCGATACCGCCAAGATGGCGGCCTCCAATATCGACTGGACTCCGTTTATCGAGGGCGTCCCCGCCGGCGAGCGTGTGACCTATGACCTCCGCTCGCATCAGGAGCGTGCGGTCGCGGCGATCGAGGAGAAGTGGGCGGAGTTCGACCGTTGCAAGGCGATCATGGCGTGCGGCACGGGAAAGACGCTCATGTCCCTCCGCCTCGTCGAGGACTGGATCGGCCCCGCCGCCGGCACGATTCTCTTCTGCGCGCCGTCGATCTCCCTCGTCGGACAGTCCATGCGCGAGTGGATGGGCCAGAGCCGCGTGCCCATGTCTTCGCTCGTCGTCTGCTCGGACTCGAAGGCGTCGCGCAAGGACGACGTCATCCCGATGACGCTCGATTCATTCGAGTATCCCGCGACGACGAATCCCGAGAGCCTGTACCGCTCGTTCAGGCGTTGCAGGCACTCAAACCCCGACGGGCTGGTCGTCATCTTCTCGACCTACCAATCTATCGGCGTCATCCATGACGCACAGGCGCTCGGCATGCCCGAGTTCGATATCGTCGTGTGCGACGAGGCCCACCGCACGACCGGCAACGCGCTCCCCGGCGTCTCCAAGACGGAGGCTTCGGCCTTCATGAAGATCCACTTCAACGAGAACGTTGCCGCCAAGAAACGCCTGTACATGACGGCGACCCCGCGCATCTACGGCGAGACCGCCAAGCGCAAGGGCGCCGAGGAGGACTACACCATCGCCTCCATGGACGACGAGTCCATCTACGGCCCCACCGCCTACCAGATCAAGTTCGGCGAGGCCGTGGAGCAGAAGCTGCTCACCGACTACAAGGTCGTCGTCCTCACCGTCCAGGAGGATGCCATCGGGGACCGCCTGCCCTCCCTGGAGAGCGACCAGGGCGTCAACGCAATGAGCCTGGAGCCCTCGGACATCGGCAAGATTATCGGCTGCTGGAAGGGCCTCGTCGATCACGGCGAGGGCGCGCCCGACGACGCGACCGGTCTCGGTGGCATGCTCGTCGTCGATGACGTCGAGACCATGGTGACCGATTGCAAGCCGCTACACCGCGCCGTCGGCTTCTGCTCGACCATCAATGCATCGAAGACCATCACGGAGGCCTTCTCGCAAATCGTCGAGAGGTTTGCCGAAGACGAGCACGAGGAGCTCCCGCTCAAGTGCGAGCTGCGCCATGTCGACGGCAACATGCCGTCCGACCAGCGCACGAGAAACATCACCTGGCTCGGAGGGGACGTCGCCGAGGACGAGTGCCGCATCCTCACAAATGCACGCTGCCTCGCCGAGGGCATCGACGTGCCCAACCTCGACGCCGTCATCTTCTTCAATGCCAAGAACTCGACCGTGGACGTCGTCCAGGCCGTCGGCCGCGTCATGAGGCGCGCCGAGGGCAAGGACTTCGGCTACATCATCCTGCCCATTTTCGTCCCCGCCGGCATGACGCCGGAGGAGGCGCTCGACGACAGCAAGGTGTTCGCGAACGTCTGGAGCATCCTCCAGGCCCTCCGCTCGCACGATGAGCGAATCGAGGCAAAGGTCAACGCGCTCGCCCTCCAGCAGGAGGCCGAGAAGAACAAGGTTGCCGGATCTGCCAACCAGAAGGGGTGGGATGCCGGCGACCTCAAGCTCAAGCAGGAGGAGGAGAGCCAGAAGGCGGCGGAGATCACGCAGGGCGTGCAGATGAGGCTCACGTTCTTCCCGGTCGAGCGCTGGGAGAAGGCCGTCAAGACCACGCTGGTCAAGAAGTGCGGCACGCGCATCTACTGGGACGAGTGGGCCGAGGACGTGGCGAAGATCGCCCAGCGCCACATCGAGCGCATCGGCAAACTCGTCCGCGAGAACGACGAGGTGTCCGGCAGCTTCAAGACGTTCCTGCACGGCCTTCGGGACTCGCTAAATCCCAGCATCACCGAGCAGGACGCGGTCGAGATGATCGCCCAGCACATCATCACCGTCCCGGTTTTCGATGCCCTATTCGGGGACTTTGAGTTCGCGAAATCGAACCCGGTGTCCGTCGCCATCGAACGTTTCCTGGACGCACTCGAAGAGCATAAGATCGAGGAGGCATCGGATTCCGAGGTCCTCGACGACGTGTATGCGAGCGTGCGCCGCCGCGCTGCCGCCATCCAGTCGGATGCGGCGCGCCAGCAGCTCATCCGCGACCTCTACGAGAAGTTCTTCAAGGTCGCGTTCAAGGCGACCTCGGACAAGATGGGCGTCGTCTACACCCCGACCGAGATCATCGACTACATCCTCCGCGAGACCGACCGCGTTCTCAAGCGCGAGTTCGGCCAGTCGCTTGCCGACGACCGCGTGCATATCCTGGACCCCTTCGCAGGCACGGGCTCATTCATGGCGCACCTCATCGAGAGCGACCTCATCCCCGACGAGAAACTCAAGCGCAAGTACACCCGCGAGATCCACTCCAACGAGATCCTGCTGCTCGCGTACTACATCATGACGGTGAATATCGAGTACGCCTACCATGCCCGTATGGGCGGCGGCTATCAGCCGTTCGAGGGCGCGGTGCTCACCGACACGTTTCAGATGACCGAGGAGTCGAACACGCTCGACGATGAGGTGTTCTACGACAACACGGACCGCGTCCGTATCCAGAACGCGCTCCCGATCCGGGTGATTGTGGGCAACCCCCCATACTCGGTGGGCCAGACGAGCGCCAACGACAACAACCAGAACGAGAAGTATCCGACGCTCGACAGTCGCATCGCGCAGACGTACGTTGCGAAGACAACCGCGACCAATAAAAACTCCCTGTACGATTCTTACATCCGAGCGTTCAGGTGGGCGAGTGACCGAATCAAGGATAAGGGCATCGTCTGTTTCGTTAGCAACGGGGGCTGGGTCGACGGGTCCTCGTCCAACGGGTTTCGTCGCTCGCTCGTCGAGGAGTTTAATAGCATCTATGTCTTCAACCTTAAGGGGAACCAGAACACTTCAGATTGGAAGCGCGAGGGTGGCAAGGTGTTTGATGCTGGCGCGAAAATCGGTGTCGCTATAACCATGCTGGTCAAGAATCCAGATTCTAAAGAGCGTGGCGTTATCCACTACCACGATATTGGCGACTATCTAAGCCGCGAGGACAAGTTGAATCTGATTCGCGATTTTGCGGTCAATGGCGACATGGAATGGTCGATTATCAGGCCTGACAGATACGGTGACTGGCTGAATCAGCGAGACGATTCGTTTTATGAATTCGCACCGCTGGGAGTAACGAAGAGGAAGCCCCCCTACGGTCTATTTACCATCTGGTCTGCGGGCCTTAAAACGCAGCGCGACCCTTGGGCGTGGGGATTTTCTCGTTCGAAAGTGCAGGAACAAATGGAGCGCCTGCTATCGAACATGGACGCTGAGATTCAAACCGCGAAGGGCGAAGGGCGCGCAATTGAATATGATCCGACCCGCTTCAGCTGGACGCGGCGTATGGAGGATGCTGCTAGGAAGGGAGAGCGGCTGGTCTATAACTGTGACGAGGTCGTAATGGGGTCGTATAGGCCGTTCTGTAAGCAATGGGTTTACTACGACCGTGTGATGAACGAAAGGACCTACCAGCAGCCCCGCCTTTTCCCTCTCGCGGTAAGCGGGAGGGAAAAGGCCGAAAGGACCTACCAGCAGCCCGATATCCTCTCAAAGATAACGGGAAAAGGCGGGGCCGAAATGACCTACCAGCAGGACTCCTTCCGTTGCTTGGATAATTTGGTCATTACGGTTCAAGGAAATGAAGCGGTGCCGTTTTACGCATTGATTTATGATTCGATTCCCAGTCTGACCGCTCATGGCGGAAATCAGTGTTTCCCTCTGTTCTGGTATGAAGAAAAGCAAGTTGGGATGAATCTCTTCAGCGGAAATGGCCGTGCTGCTTCTGGTGACCAGACGTCTCTTTATGGTAATGAGGCGCCTTATGTCGAACGGTCCTATACGCGCCACGATGCCATCACTGATGAAACCCTTAAGGTTTTCCGTGATGCTTATCCGCACGCGTTTCCGAACCGCTACAAGAAGGACGGAGGCATCGAGCTCAACAAGACCGATATCTTTTATTACGTCTACGGCATCCTGCACTCTCCTGAGTATCGCAAACGCTTCGAGTCGAATCTCAAGAAAGAGCTGCCGCGCATCCCGCTCGCTGCGGACTTTGCCAGGTTTTCGGAGGCGGGACGAAAACTCGCCCATCTTCATCTCGATTACGAGGAAATTGACCCATGGGCATCGATTGTCGAGGACGGTGACTCGGTGAACCCTGGCCGTACGGTCAAGATGGCATTCGGCAAGTGCAAGAAGGACGAGGGGCATCCCAAGGGCCAGGACATGACCGTCCTCAAGGTCGCCGAGAACATGACGCTGCGCGGTATCCCGCTTGGGGCATACGAGTACGTCGTTAATGGGCGCTCGGCCATCGGCTGGCTCATGGATCGCTATCAGGTCCGCAAGGACAAGGCGTCGGGCATCGTCAACGACCCCAACGACTACAGCGACGACCCGCGCTATATCGTCGACCTGGTCGAGCGCGTCGTGACCGTGTCGATGGAGACCATCGCTATCGTTAACGAGTTGCCAGCCCTGAACGAGAAGGCCCAGCCTGCCGACTGGCCCGCCGCATGGAAGGTGAAGTAACAGCTGAAGGGGATTCATGATTCGCGGATAGCGACGTTGCATATTGGGGTTGATGAACATCGCCCGATAGCGTGTCGCCGCGGGACGGATGGTTATCACAACTGCCCGGTTCTCGAAGGAGGCACGACGCTATGCAGAAGGTCTACTCGGCCAGACGGTCGTGCTCGTCGACGGCCCCGCGCTCGCCGACCTCATGATCGACTACGGTGTCGGCGTGAGCACAAGGCAGGTTTACGAAATCAAGGCCGTGGACACGGACTTCTTCGAAGAATAGCGAGCAAGCGGCTACCTCGCGCCCTTCCGCCCGTTACACTTCGAGCAGAGCACCTGCAGATTAGACGGCACGGTCTTACCGCCCCTAGCGACCGGCACGATATGGTCGATGTGCAATCCAACACCATCGGGCATGTACTTTCCGCACATCTGGCAGGTGTAGTTGTCCCTTCGCGCTATCTGCTCGCGCAGCTGTTTAGTCATCAGCTTCCGCTGGTTGCGAGCATGGTAATCCCTGAGCGTCGCTTCGTCGTTAATGGCGGCGAGGCGGTTTCGCCTGTTCACAACCCAGTCCCAGCTCACGGCCATCACGCTATCGTCCACGGACACCTTGTAGGACGTCTTCACGTAGTTCCTCTGCCTGTAGCGTGTCTGCTCACGGCACGTGACAAACTGGAACGCGTGCGCGTCGTCGAGTGTCTCGGCGTATTGCCGCTCCCGGCGCTTCCGCAGGCTGCAGGTCTTCAGGTATTCCTCCTGCTGTGCCTTCCACTCCTGGATGTAGGAGCGCTTCGCGACTATCTTTTCCCAGTTGGCGGGCTCGAGCATAAAGCGATCTATCAGGTCGTCGATCTTCACGTTGCGCCTGCCGGAGACATCGAACCGCTCGACGAAGTATGGGTAGTGAAAGGGATTCGCCAGGACTCTTCGCACCAGAGAGACGACGCAGCAGATGAGAACAATCGAGACAACGGCCGCAACGATGTAGGGAAGCAGATCGACGGCGACGAGATTTCCCCATTTATCGACATGATAGTAAGTAAACAAGATGGCTCCCATTCGCTCGTATTGGCATCAGATGATAGACCAACGCAAGCACTCGCCCTTTTACCACCCCGCCCAGACACAACCACGCAACCCCCACACCATGTTCGCTTTACAAAACCAAACGCCCGGCCGATACTGGTAGAAGCAAAACACGAACACGTGTACGGGAGGTAAGGCATATGATCATGAAGAAGCACTCCCTCGCGGGCACCTGCGGCATCCCCACGGAGGACCGCCGCATCTACATCCCGGTGGACGTCAACGGGACCGACGACCCCGACCGTGGCCCGTCCGACCCGGTCACCATCCACTGGCCCGACGGCCGCTCCTGGCAGGTCGAGTCCATCTACTTCCGCTCCGAGTTCGGCCGCACCCTCTTCGGCAATCTCTGCGTGCGCTACGACGTCTGCATCGCAAAGCAGCGCAAGACGGTCTGGTGGGAGCACGGCGACTGGTTCGTCGAGCGTGGCAGCGGCATGGCGGTGACGCCCGCGTGACAGATCACACCAAGGACTTCGGCGGCGGCATCACGGTGCGCGCCCGCGGCGACAGGCCAGGTCGGCGCGTCCACAAGCAGTACGTCGACGTCTACGCCCGCGCAAACGCCGACGGGACCATGGTCCCCATCCGCGTCTGCTGGCCGGACGGGCGCTGCTTCACCATCGATCAGATCCTCGAGATCGAGCCCTTCGGGGCTATCGTGCAGAACGCCCAGACGGCCACCTACACCGTTCGCTTCGGCCAGTGGCGCACCCAGCTCATGCTCGAGCACTACCACGAGGAGGACGACATCCACGGGGCTGAGGACCACCTGCGCTGGTGGGTCTGGGCGTTCGACAACACCCTCACCAAGAACGACGTGGGGGTGTAGACCCGTCGCCGGAACGTAAACGTCGTACGTCAAAAGGCCTCTGTCCTCCGAATGTCCCGTTCAAAAAAGTGACGAGCGCTCGTCAGGGTCAAAATGCTGCATATCCAAATCGCTCAAGCAATCGGCTACAATGCGAAGTGGCGGGCAACGCATACGCGGTGCCCTTTCGCTTTAAGACCTCTTTGCGTGCTTTCCGGGCTACTTGGGGGTCTTTTATCATGTCACAGAGCAACCGCCAAACGTCAAAAACGTCCGCTAGGCGTAAGGCCATCAAGGCGCTCGTCGGAGTCGAAAGGTTTTCTTGTAATGCATGACGCGAGATTGTCGGCAAATCGGTCGATTTGGCCTGCGGCATATTCGACGATTCTGTCCGGATCCTGTAGGTCGCCGCGGGATGCCGCGAGGAGCGTCGCCGCGAGCCCGCGCATCTCGTAGCTGATATCGAAGATCTGGTTCTGCTCGGCTTCTGTCATGGATGCCCCTTTCCGGAAACGATGCGTAATCCATATTCTCCCCTTCGGGCCCGCCGCCGGCGGGCCCTTTTGCTGCCGCCGGTATCCGGCATGCGCCGCCGTATGGCCACGGCTCCGCGGCCGGGTGGCACCTCCGCTACGCCGCGTCAAGGGGGCCCATGAGACCCCGCACAAACCTCCGCTCCGCTCCGGTTGGTGGAGGTCGTCATGGACCTCCCTTGACCCGCCTTCGCTCCGGTGCGGCTTTGCAGGGAGCAAAGCCGACGACGACGCGCGGCGTCGCCATTCGGCTTTGCCCGCAGGGGCGAGATGTTGAGGGCAGGGTGCCCGGAACGGAGGAAGAGATGCAGCAGCTGATGACGAGGGAAATCGCCAAGACGGCTCCAAGGCTCTACGAGCAGGACGGAGCAGAGGACCCCACGGTCTATGCCCACTACTTCTCGTGCATGAACGGATGGGACTGGTGGCTGCTCGAGTTCGACGGCACGGACGAGGCGTTCGGCCTCGTCGAGGGCTACGACGACGAGCTCGGCTACTTCAGCATCAAGGAGATGGAGGAGCTGAACCGCCAGATGGGGTTCGCCGCCGTCGAGCGCGACGAGCACTTCTCCCCGAAGCCGCTCAGCGCCGTCAGGAGGAGGTAGCCGCATGGTCACGGTCGAGTTCGACTCCATGGGCGAGGCGCCCCGCCTCGCCCTCGTGGCCGGGGAGTACGTGGGCGGCGGCCTGGCCGTCCTCCTCCTCGACGCCACGGACCCGCGCTCCGACGGCTACATGGCCGAGTGGGGCGTGCTTACGGCGAACGTGCCGGCTGCGGCCGAGTGGTGCCGCGGGCACGGCAACATCGCCATCGACGCCGCGGTCCCCGCGGCACTCCTCAAGGCACTCGTGGCCGCCGGCATACTCCGGATGGCCGGCCGCTCGGCTGCGTCCGGGATGGCCCGCTACCCGCTGGCCACGGTCGCCGGGCACGCCCTCGACGGCATGGGCGGCCTGACCGAGACCCTCGAGGAGGCGCTCGGCTCGACGGTCGTCGTCGAGTACGAGTCGGGCGGCGACGGCGGCGCGTTCGAGGCGGGGACCGCGCCGGCGGGCTCGGCCGAGCTCGAGCGCCTCATCGCCGCCGCGAGGTCCGAGGCCGACGCGTTGGCGGCCGCCGGCGGATGGGCGGCCGTCCGGGTCGGTTTCGGGGACGCCGAGACCATCGACTGCGAGACGGGCCGGACGGTCTACGTCGCGGGGTGAAATAGGAGGAGAGCGCAAGCGCGGTCCGGATGGGCCGCGCTTTTCTTTTCCCGGGGATGCGGAACTTCCGCCGCCCAAGTGCCTTGGACGGTGGGAGGAGCAGGATAAGGGCGCACTACGGGCGCCCGGGATTTTGCGGTGCAACTCGGCGGGCCGAGTTCGTTTCCGCTGGTAGCGTTGCCGGTCAAGCCGGAAAGGCGACGGCGGCCCTCCGTCATACGCGCCCCGAGCGCCGTATGACGGAGGGCCGTTTGCGCGGGCAGGGCCGTATGACGCGTCAGAACCCGTCGGGCGCCGCGGACACCTTGCGCTTCCTGCCGCCGGACGGCGACCCCTTGGGCTTTTTCGGCTTCTCCGGGATACGCCAGACCGGTGCCGGGGCGTCGTTGCGGGCCTCCCCCTCGAGCGCCCGCGCGAGCAGCGCGCCCTCGGCCTCCGGCGACGTCATGCCCAGCAGCGGCCCCAAGAACGTCTCGGTGATGTCGCGGCTGGCGAGCGCCATCGGTCCCTCCGCGTCGATCACGAGCGCGCCGTTCTCGCGCGCGCTCCAGGCCATGAGCTCCGACGGGGTGATCAGCGGACGGCGCGCCACGGAGAACGACTTGCCGGACGAGGAGCTCTGCGTCCCCTTGGTGGAGCTCTGCCCGGTCGTCTTGACACTGTAGTCGCCGAGTCGCTTGCTGATCTCCTCCGCCTCGCCGACGGACTCTACCGAGAGGACGACCTGGGTGCCGAGCAGCGCCAGCAGCGCGTCCGACTCTGCCCTGGAGTAGCCGCACCGGGCCTCGAGCAGGCGGGTGTTCTGGAGCACGAAGACGACGTGCAGGCCGATGCTGCGGACCTCCGCGAGATCGCCGAGGAGGCGGGGGATCTTGGGGATCCCGGACCCCTCGTCGATGGCGAGCAGGGTCTCGGCCGGCAGCCTGCCGCCCGACAGGCGCGCGGTCTCGCGCAGCGCCGACAGCGCCTGGGAGAAGATGCACGAGACGAGCGCGCCGCGGTCCCCTCGGTCCGTCGCGCTGGCGATGTAGAGGATGGTGGGCTTGCGCCCGACCGATGCGAGGTCGACCTCGCCGTCCCAGAGCATTCGGCTGACGTCGTCGTCGCAGAAGGACATGAGGTAGTTGCGCGCGGTGGAGACGAGGGCCTCGCCTCCACCGCCGTTCGACGAGGCGACGAGGAGGAACTGGCGCGCCGGGTTTCCCGCCGGCAGGTCCGCGGCGAGCTCCTCCAGCGACTTGACCGCGCTCTTCCCGTCGCGGGGCTCCAGGAGTGCGAGCACGGTCGAGAGGTTCCGCGCGCCGTCGGGGATCCGATCGTCCGTAATCGCGAGCAGGCAGAGGCCGGTCAGCAGGTTGCGGCTGGCGTCCGTGAAGAACCTCTGGCCCGAGGAGAAGGCATCGGGCACGATGGCGGACGACAGCTCGCGGAGCTCGGCCACGGCACCGGCGACGCCCTCGGTCCCGAGCGCCGCGATGGCGCGGTCGAGGGGGTTGAACCTCGCTGACTTGACGGGCTCGTCGAGTCGGATGGCGACGACCTCCATCCCGGCCCTCCTGGCGAGCGGCTCGGTCCATGCGCGGATCTCGGACTTCGGGTCGTGGACGATGACGGAGGTCGGGATCCCGTGGGCGTTGCGGTCGATCGCGGCGGCCACGCTGACGGCAAGAGACCTTCTCGTCTTGCCTGCGCCGCTGCCCGCCCTTATGAGACAGTGGATGGCCGGGACCATCGCGATCCCGCCGCCGACGCAGCCGGCCGCAACGAGCCCCCTCGCGGCCTCCTTCCCGTCCCACGGCGGGCAGCGCCTTGCGACCCTGGACGGCCTCGACTCGAGCCAGGCGTCCCCGTGCGTGCGCGTGGGCGCGCGGTCGCCGGCGAACGTCCCGTCGTGGAGCCTCAGCCACGAACGTGCCCACGAGACGAGGCCGAGGACCATGATGGTGACTGCGACGGCTGCGACCGCGGCCAGCAGCCCGCCCACTTTCCCGGTTGCCAACGTGTCGGCGAGCGTATCCAACGGGTTGCGGAGGACGGTGTCGGGCTCGGCCCCCGGGTCGCCAACCTGCAAGTGCAACAGGGTGGAGAGGTCGGAGGCGAGCGATGCCATCCACCAGCTCGCGTAGTCCCACGCGCTGACGGTCGCGATGGCGGCGACGACGGCGACTATACCGTGGGCCGCCAGCGTGTCGGCGAGCTCCCTCCTCATGTTGCGGTTGAAGGATTTGGGTTTCATCTTCTCATTGTCCTTTCTATCCTGTTCGCAATCTTCACGGTCGGGGCACTCGACGGCCCGGTGCCGCCGGATGCCAGGATCCGCAGGGCCGAGGCGATGAGCCGCAGGACCCTCTCTCCGGCCTCGTCCCCCATGTCGCGGCCACCGGCGTCCCGCGTGGCCTCCCTTGCGATGAAGGCCGTCATCGCGGCCGCGCGTCCGAGGGCCGGGCCGGCCGACGGCACCTGCCGGAAGATCCGCTCCGCCGTGGGGCACCCCTTTAAGTCGTTGCGTTCGATCGACTGGCCGCGGGCGACCTTTCGGCCGATTGCCTCAAGGCGCCTTTTCGGGATACAGGCCCGGGCCTCGGTGGCGAGGCCGGCCTCCCGCCGCCTCTCCGTCGCCGGGCCGGTTCCGGGCGTGGCGCGTCGCATCGGCGTCTGCTCGCGCGCCGGCGCCCTGTCGGGGACCATGACGCGCAGGGCGGCGTTCTCGCAGCGGAGGCCGAAGTCGTCGGCGGCCCTGCGAACATAGGCGTCTCGGGCCTCCTCGGTCAGGCACTTGAGGTCGGCGCACCTCTCGACGGCCTTCTTATAGCGGTCCAGTGCGCCGGCGAGCTCGGGGAAGTCGGAGGCCGCCCGGTCGAGGGCCTCCCTCAGCGCGGCGGACGTCTCCGGGTGGAACCGCCTGAGGTGGGCGGCCTCAATCCTTCCGTCCGGCGGCAGCTCGATATCGAAACGGTTCCGGTCGATGCGGGAGACGGCGTCCAGCGCGGCCTCCCTCGCGAGGTCGCGCTCGATGTAGGCCTCCCGCAGCAGCGGCGCCATGGCCTTCGAGGAGATCTCGAGCCGCGCCGCCTCCATCTTCCGCTTGGGGAGCAGCGCGTCCCACTCGCCCGCGTGGTCGACCGTGAGGATGTGGACGTGGTGGCTCGTGCCGTTGACATGCATCGCCGCGTAGAACTCCACGCGGCTCTCGGGCACACCGGTCATCTCGGAGAAGAGCCTCGGCCACTCGGAGCGCACCAGCGCCTGCCAGGCGTCCAGACGATCGAGGCCGGCAGCTGGGGCGATGTCGTTCGGGACCGTGACGACGGTGGTGAGCACCGCACCGCCGTTTTGGGCGATGGCACGCCTGGCCTCCGCCACGGCGACCGGGCCGTCCGCGTCCCAGAGGCCGCCCGTCGAGCCGGTCCTGTTCGCGGCGTAGGCGGCCAGGCCGTCCACACCGAGCCTCCTGCCGTCCGCCTCGCTTACCTCGATGACGACGCCGCGGCGGGTGCCGGCGTATGCCGCCAGGCCTGCGGCGGTCGCCCTCGCGGACGCTCCCGCGCGGACGACGGAGTGGTTGACGATGACGGGCGGGCTAGCCATCGGCGCGCTCGCGCGCGTGGAGCTTCACCTCGTCGATCTTGCCGAGGCCCGCGCGGCTGAGCTCGCCGGCCTGCGCGAGGTAGTTCTTCCAGATGTCCGCGACGGGGACGTCGTCGAGCGAGGCGTAGGAGGCCTTGAGGACGTCGGCCGACATGAGGCCGGCCATGATGGCGGCGGTCATGGGGCGCGAGAGGACCGCGGCGATGCGGTCCTCGGCGGCGTCGAGCCTGCGCTCGATGTCGAGCGCGGCGACGTCCATCCGCGCGTCGACGACGCCGCGGATGAAGCCCGCGACCTCGTTGCCGTAGAGGTCGAGCCCCTCCGCGGCGAGCGCCGAGCGCAGGAGCGAGCGGATCTCGTCGCTGACGTTGGACTCGTCGAGTTCGGCCCGCGTCTTGAGGGCGGTGTAGAGCTTTGAGTCGAGCTTCACGCTGACGGTTTTAGTTTTTGTCATCTAGACTCCTTAACAAACGGGGGCCAAATGGCCCCCGTTTTTAGCAAGATACTGTGAAGGTGATCGGATAGTTCTCTGGTGCCTTATCAGCTGGTAATGGCATATAAGCGATAAGTTTGTTAGAGAGTTCAAGACTGTCGAGGTCAATTGATTCCTCGATTTTCTCAATGGGACTGAGGCTGAAACCGCCGGAATAAGCACCCGCTCCCAAAATGATGCGTGCGAGGTCGGCCTTGGGGATGTCCTTCCAACGCCTAATGATTTCAACTACGATCGACGCACGTTTTTCGTTCAGTTTCTCAGCAACGGTCTGAGTAACGATAAGTGCGCTCGGTGCATGCTTCACCGGATATTTGAACTTCAGAAGTGCCGGGCCCGAGTAGGCGGGAACGCCGGTATCAAGAACGATTTCGGAGTCATGCGGGACGGAGTACAGCAGCTCGCCGCGTTCAATGACGCCGTTGGCTTTATCGAATTCAAACATATAATTCTCCAGGGCTTTGTATTGGTTGGTTTCCCGTAACCTTTGGTTAATTTGATGCGCCGATATACTTGAGAACGCTATCGCGGTTGATTCGCCATAACTTGCCGCACTTCACGGCTTTGAACGTCCCGTTCTGGCAGAGGCGGTAGACAGAGCGGTCGCTGATGCCGAGCAGGTACGCGACCGGCAGCGGATCGACGATATCCGGCATACTGCGGAAGTCGTCGACTCCGATACGCTTTTCTTTGAATTTCATTTCGGTCTCCTTTCTGGAATTTGCCGATTTCTCTTATTTCGCAGTCTGACACGCCGCCGCCGGCATTCGTCAAAGTACGGGCAGGGCGGACGCTATGGACAAAAAAGACGTTGAAGGGTCGAGGCAACAAGAAAAGGCCCGGTTAAAGCCGGGCCTCCGAGCCACTGTTGACTTCTTTGCTTGCGACGAAGCAAATCACTCTTTATATAAGCGTCCAAGAGTTCTCATAGCCGATGCGGTGGCTGCTGGGTCGGCACTGGCGTATCTGTCGAGTGTCATCGACGCCTTCGAGTGCCCCATGAGGCTTGCGAGAGTCCTCGGGTCGATTCCGTTGGAAACGGCGTACGTTGCAAAACTGTGCCTGAGGTCGTGGAAGGTGACGGTGTTCTTGTTCAAGACACCATGGAGCTTCAAGGCCTTTGCCAGGGCCCGCCAAGCGTCGTTGATCCTGGGCGGTTTCAAGAAGGAACCGTCCGGAAAGCCGAGGACAAACAGTTCGTCGCTGAACTCAACGCCCAGATTCGCGCATTCGAACTTCGTGTCGGCCTCGCGCTTCGCAAGGTCTTTCATAAGGTCTTTCGGGCAGTTGGGGATAGCGCGCCGGCTGCTAATGCTCTTGGGGCCCTTGATATAGAACTCGTTATCTGTGTGCCCAATCGCGGCCTCGACTCGGATCGTTGCGGATTTAAAGTCCACGTTTTTCCATTTCAGGGCGCAGAGCTCGCCGCGCCGCAATCCCGTGTAGAGCGCCATCTTGGCTGCAAGCATCGCTGGGATATCTATGGAGGCGTTCAGAGTGTTCAAGACCCTGGTTCGCTCTTTGGTTGTAAGCGAATTCGGTAGACCGTAGTTCGCGTCTTCATTTTTGGGGACTTTTGCCCAAGAGGCCACGTTTTCGTCAATCCATTTCTTTCGCATTCCATATTTGAGCGAGCCTCGTAACAACCGTAGGGAATTGCAGGCGGTGGACCGTGCGTGGGTTGAGGCGATCGCCGTTATCCATTCCTGAACATCCTCTTCCGTAAGGTCTTCCAAGGGGACATCACCGAGATACGGTTCGATATTCCGGCGGAGCATGCCGTGGTATCCGGTCGCCGTGGAGCGCGCGACGTCCGCGCACTCGATATCGATATAGCATGTCACGAGCTTTGAAACGGTGATACCAAGCCCCTTGGGTTTAGCTGCTTCTGCGGTGGCCTTCTCATTGAGAGATGCGCGGATGGATTCGGCCTCGAGCATGGCGGCATCGCGATGCTTATGGCTTCTGCCTTTATCGCGCCCTCGATGTTCCAAGAGCTGAGTCTTCTTATGCCAGATGCCGTTCTCCAAATAGGGGAACTGTGCGCGCCAGCGATCGTCCTTAAACTTATAAATAGACGAGGTGGTGTATTTCTCTTCCATTGTCCCTCCGTGTGCAATCGCGTGTGCAATGAGTGTGCAATTTGACTGTTTCGGAGACGTCTCAAGTGAGACTATAAGCGGAAAACGAAAGAAAAAGGCGAGGTTACGGTCGCTATAGTCGCAGATGGACGCTATTAACCAGAATGGAAAGCGATGTAATCAGTGGGTTGCAGGTTCGATTCCTGTCACTGGCTCCATGAGTTTTCGCAGGTCGGGGGCCGTATGGCTCCCGATTTTGCATTTTCATGCAACAGCTCATGCAACAAACATGCAACAATTAAATCGGAATTGCATTTATGTGTGTTTTGTGACCGATGTCCAATGTC
>CABQMF010000043.1 GCA_902465265.1 uncultured Collinsella sp.
ATAGGTTCGAATCCTATACGCCGCACCAATTGATTTTTTAAAGCTCCCGGCAACGGGAGCTTTTCTTATATAGCGATTCGCTTGAGCGCAAGCATCGAAATACGGCTGATCCAAACTGGCCGTAATTACGCCAAATGAGTAAAAATCAAATTCGATAATTTTTTTTGAAAAAACGCTTGACCATTATTCAGTCCATGTGCATAATAATCAACAAGTCGCGGCGTTACCTCAGCTGGATAGAGGGTCTGACTACGAATCAGAACGTCATAGGTTCGAATCCTATACGCCGCACCAATTGAAATTGAAAGCCTCCGGCAACGGGGGCTTTTCTTTTACGTAAACACCGCATGGATTCGAACTTCGGTCGAGGCGCGGGCGTAAAGAAAACGCGGAGCGTTTTTAGCCCGCGGGCGAGCACGCCGGCAGGCGGGCGAAGCCGGTGCGGATCCGCGCAGCGGATGCGCGGAATCCTATACGCCGCACCAATTGAAATTGAAAGCCTCCGGCGACGGGGGCTTTTCTTTTACGTAAACACCGCATGGATTCGAACCTCGGTCAAAGGGGACTATTTCTCATCGACTCGTGTAAGATTTCGAGTATGCGCCTCGGTGAGTCCGTGGCGCGCTCTTTCTTTAGACGACCGATCAGGGTGATATTTCGTGGCAGAGCGTCCGACATACAAGCTCAGGTTTCTCGATCCCAAAAAGCGCTTTCCGGCCATGCCCGAGCAGCCTGCGGGACGCTCGTATGGCGTGGTTTGGAAGCTCTTTGGCGAGGACCCGCATGAATCATGTTATGTCGTCGAATTTGTCGGCAAAAGCCATGTGTCGCTTTTGGGCTACGTGAGCGTTTCGGGTGAGGTCTATAAGGTGGACCGTCCCGTTAACGAGGTATCGCTACCCGACGATCCCGACATGCAACTGATTCTCGACGAGTCCGATTCCACCATCGGTGAGATTGCGGTCAGGGGTACCGATGGGACGATGCACTCCCGGGCGCGAGTCATCGGCTCTCCCGAAGGCACCATGCGCGAACAATCCGATCGCGAGACGTGGAATTCGACGCGCAGCCTTCGCTACGGCGAGTTTATGGCCTCGATGTTCTTGCGTTACGTGATATTCGCCGATTCTGAAAACTCCGTCTCAAGCACGGCAGACGGTGACGGACTCGATGAAGGCATGAAAAATGCTGTCGACAAGATCAAACTTGTAAAACTCCCCGAGCCGGTTGAGGTACTGCTGGGTTTTGATTCCACGCCGCTGCCCGATGCAATCGAAACGTTGCTCTACCGCATTGACCATACAGATAATCCAAGTGGCATTGAGCGCTATGCCGCCGCTTTGATGGGCGAAGTTAATCTGCCTCGCCTGCGCACCATCGCGGCCAAAACCGAAATGAGCCTGGCGCGCATCGATCGCTCGAGGCTCTTCTATCTCAATTTTGACCGTAGCCTGCTGGACCAGGACGAGATCGATACCCTGCTTGCCGTCGAGTGCCGCCTGAACCGCCTATCGGGCATCCTTGAGCGTATTGGGGCAGGGTTGGGCCCCGTTGCCTCGTCGCCAAGCTTTGAGGGCTGCTCGCTCTTTGACCTATGGCATATCAGCAAGACGACAAACGACGTTCCTCGCTTGCTCGAAACGCTGTCGAATGACAACCCGTGGGCCAAGCCGGGGACGGTTGCGTGCCAGCCGGGTGGAGAGTGGGACGTTCGCACCCGCTTTGCACGTATCGTAGAAGCGCTCAACGTGGTCACGCGGCTCGATTACACCTATCGAGCGAACGTCGCCGAGGGCATCATGCTGGTGCGATTTGGCCGCACGGTTGTCGATGCTATGCCGCGACGCGAATACGATGCTCAAGATGACGCCTGGCGCGAGGTGGATGAGCCTAAGCGCGCGGCATGGGCCACCGAGCACGATGCGCGTGTTGCGCTTACACTCGCGGCGGCTTGCTTTGCTTCGGGTGCTCGCATCACGCGCTGCTACGTGCAGATTGCGGCTCCCGACGGCGAGCAGGGCGAGCGCGTTGTCGAAACGTATTCCTTTGGCCGTGCGGCCTATCTGGCTGATTGCGTTTCTGTCGCCAAGGATCTTGAGAGCATGGATATGGACGACATGCCCTGCAAGCATTTGCTCGAGGCATATGAGGCAGATGCTCCGGACATGATTGAGCCTGCAGAGGTTCACGCCCGACCACGTGATGACCATCGTTCATTGCCGCCTGCGCTTCGCGATTTGCTGCTCGCTGATACGGCTGACGAGCTTGAGGTCATGGAGGAGGACAACGATCCGTATGTCGCCCGTGTCGTCGAGCTGCGCGAGCAATTCAAAGTTGACCGAGCTGGTGCTTTCGAGGGCTTTTCTCGCCTTGTCGAGGAGCTGGAAGCCAAGTGTACGGTTGCTGAGCTTTTGGCGACGGGCCCAGTGCAGACCCAGTTCTGCGACAACCAGCTGGTGCGCATGGTGCTGCCGGTGATGGAGGAGGACCGTTCCGTGCGTATCCTTCGCGCTCCCGATGCGCTGTATTTTGCCCAGCACGAGATTTGCAGCTTTTACGCCGAACAAGAGGACTTTGAGCGTGCGCTGCCCGAGGTGCGTCGTCTCTACGATTTGGCACGCTCGTCTATGCAGTCTCACTTTGCCCTGATCAACGTGCTGGCACGTCTGGAGCGCTATGACGAGATTATCGAGGTGGCGCGCCACGGCCTGCGCATCGCCAGCGACCGAACTTCAATCGGTTACCTGTTCTATCGCCTGGCATTCGCCTACTGGAACTGCGACCAGCTCGAGCTGGCGCTGGCGTGCTACCGCCTGGTGCCGCGCGGCGAGGAGTCGGGTGGCAGTGCGCAGGAGGAAATGCAGGGCCTTATGAACGAGATGGGCGTCATCAAACCGCCCACGTTTGAGGAGGCTGTCGAGACTATCCGCAAGGCAGGTCTTGAGCTGCCGCCGGTGCCCGCCGTGACCAATCAACTCGCGGATGCCGCCGTGCAACTCGTCGACAACGGCTTCTTTTTCCTGGCGCGCGGCTGCATCTATCAAATGTGGCGCACCATGGGCAACGATGAGCTCGGCTCCCTCAACCGCTCGCTGGGGTAGGGGCGGTATAGAGGGGCTGGACCGCGCTTGTCATCCCATTTGCTCACCATGCCGACAAAACGAAGGGGCTACTGCTACCGGCGTACCGGGAACATTTGCGTATAGATAAGGTATAACGAATTAAGTCGTAGCGAATTAAAGTACGAATTACTGTATCGAGCAGGTTGCCGACAAATTGAATGGAGCCATTTGTATTTGCTCAGCTGGGTGGCTCCAGCAGGACCGGTAAGGTCAAAAGCGGCTAGGTCTGCTAAACCTGTTAAACTCTGCTAAAGTTGCTAAACTTTGTTAAAGTTGTTAAAACTAGCAGAGGAGGGTCGAATGTCGAAAGCCATTAATCCCTTTAAGCCAACGGCGGGCATGAATCCGCCTGAGCTTATCGGACGTGACGCTGTTTTGGATGATTTTGCCGAGGCCCTTGAGAATGGTCCTGGTGCTCCCGATCGACTCATGCGCATCTCGGGCGTCCGAGGCACAGGTAAAACGGTGCTTCTCAATGCATTGGGTGATCTTGCGCGAAAAAAAGGATTCGAGGTTGTTGACGTCGCCTCGAATGCCGGTTTTTGCAGTAGAATCCTCGAGGCTCTACAGCGAAATGTTCGTCTTGAGTCAATGTCGATTTCCCCATCAATTCTAGGAGTCAGCCTTGGCTCCGTTGAGGTATCGAAGTCGGCATCTCATCTGGGCGAGGCAATGTACGATGCCGCGAAGCGCGGAGGTCTGCTCATTACGCTCGACGAGATTCAGGATGCCTCAACTGAGGAAATGCGCGAGCTGGGCAATGAGATGCAGCTTTTGATTCGCCAAGGGGCGAATGTCGCTTTTGCATTCGCCGGCTTGCCAACATCGGTGGATGGCGTGGTGGTTGATGATACCCTTACGTTCCTTCAGCGGGCGAAACATATTGAACTCACTCGTCTCTCCGATTTTGAAGTCGGCGGATCGTTTGAGGAAACAATGAGACGAGCGGGCAGGGAACTCGATGAAGACGCCGCTGAGCTATTAACAAAGGCTTCAGCAGGCTATCCCTTTATGGTCCAGTTGGTCGGATATTACGCTTGGCAGGTTGCTGCGCGCAGCGGGTCGGAGAGCGTGAGTGAAGAGGCAGCTCGCAAGGGTGTCCAGGCGGCTCTTGATAGTTTCAATGCCATGGTGATTGCCCCCGCTCTGCGCAGGGTGTCGGAGCGGCAGTTTCAATATCTCGCGGCGATGGCGCAATGCGAAGGCGGCGAGATTACGAACGGTGATATTGCCAAAAAGATGGGATTGCCGGCGAATAAAGTCGGGTCGTATCGCAAACGCCTGATCGATGCGGGACTGATTGAGCCTGCTGGTTACGGCTGTGTTTCGTTTGCAATTCCGTACATGCGCGATTATCTGTTGGAGACCGTTCGAGCGGACTAATAAAGACTGGAGGCATCGACGCCGCCGCTGGGGTTGCCCCCGTATCTTTGTCTCAATCTGTAACATCTGGACGAAAATTCGGCCTGCAACTGTTACAGATTGAGATGATTGACTGAGGCGTTTGCGGCAAAAGAGGAATCGTCGCAAATTCCCCCTTGCCCATCCTCGACTGTTTGGTTACTATAGAACGGCTGTTACGGAGAGCTGACCGAGAGGCCGAAGGTGCTCGCCTGCTAAGCGAGTATGCCCCAAAAGGGCATCTGGGGTTCGAATCCCCAGCTCTCCGCCAGTATGAATTTGAAGAAGGGTTCCATTTGGGGCCCTTTTTTTAATTAGAAGAACGTTAGCTGGGGATTCGAACCCTCAAAAAAATGAGGCGCCCCGTTGGACGCCTCATTTGGTTCGATGTGATAACGCTTTGGCCCTACACCTCAGGAGCCTTGGCTACGGTTTCGCTCTCGGCTGTGAGCGGGCGGTTGTCGATGCGGCGGCCCAGGCGGTCGAGCTTCACGAGCAGCCACTCGATGGGATTGGGCCCTGTTCCTTCCTCGTCGGCAACCAGGTCCATGACGGCAATCTTGGTGCCGTCCTGTTTAAGCGTAACGCTGCCCACCTTATCGCCAACATGCACCGTGCCCGAAAGGCCATCGTAGCTAACCTTTTCGGTCACATCGCCGGCGAGTGAGAACACCGTTGCCTGTGCGGCGGGGTCGGCGAGCGTGGCGTCGATCGTCTTGTCCGTCCAATCTGTCTGGCTAATGCGTGCCATGAGCGGGTTGCCGTTGGCGGTCTTCTCCTGTGTATTGGCGATTGCGACCGTCACCTTGTGACCGTAGTACCAGTTGGCAAGGGTAGCGGTATCGGTAAAGCGCTGATCGTTGGTTGTGGAGTTCAAAATAACGGTGTAGACCTCGTCGCCGTCGCGGTTGTAGGCGCTCGTAAAGCAATAGCCCGCGTCGTCGGTGGTGCCGGTCTTGCCGCCAATGTTTCCGTCCTGACCGAGCAAAACGTTGTGCGTGTCCATGGAATGCGAATGGTCTGAGTCATCGGCGCCCGTGACCTCAATCCAAGAATCCTCGTTCGCGACGACTTCGCGAATCGTATCGTTTTTCATGGCCTCCCGCATCATCAGTGCCACGTCATGTGCGGTTGAGTGCATGTCGCCGGCCCACTCATCAAAGTCCAGGCCGTGTGGGTTCTCAAAGACCGTGCCGGTGCAGCCGAGCTTTTTGGCGCGCTCGTTCATGGCCTTCACAAAGGTTGCCTCGGCGTCTTTGGTCTTGGGGTCGATCTTTTTGCCTACGTACTCGGCAAGCACGGTGGCGGCGTCGTTGCCCGAGGGGATCAACAGGCCGCGTAGTGCCTGCTCCACGGTGAGCTCGTCGCCTTCGAGCAGGCCGGCAGTCGAGTTGCCTACGGTGGCGGCAGCGTTGCTCACCGTGACCTTCTCGTCCATCTTGCAGTTTTCGACGGTCAGGATTGCGGTCATGACCTTGGTGATCGAGGCAATCTTGACCTGTTCATCGGCGCCGCGTCCATAGTAGACGGTGCCGTCCTTGCCCATAACAAGGGCATTCGTTGCCTCGATATCGGGCAGATTTTCTGTCGTGATGCCGCGGACGTCGGCGGTCTTGCCGCAGACGTCGTCGGTTGTGAGCACTTGGGCGCCGGCAACAACAGGCACGCCGGCAACAAGGGCGATGGCGCAGGCAAAGCCGGCGGCAAGCTGGGCGGAGCGCTTTGCAAAAGAGGCGAGGGACTTCACAGATTTCGCTTTCGACGGGATGGTCTCTTCTGGCACTAGAGTATATCGTTTGCCGGTGACGACGATCGTTGCGTGCGCGCATGGCCCGCATTCGTGCTCGAACGGGCGCAAGGGTGCTTAAGGTCGACTTAATCGCCCGCGCTTGTTGTGTGTGGCGGGCGCCGCCTCGGGCATAATGGAGCGCGAGAGGAGCACGCATGAACGAGCGCATACTGGTAGTTGATGACGAGAAGGCCATCGCCGACCTGGTTGGTATCTACCTTACAAAGGAGGGCTTTGACGTCCAGATCGCCTACAGCGGGGCCGATGCGGCCAAGGCAATTCTGGAGCAAGAGTTTGACCTGGCACTGCTCGATGTCATGCTGCCCGATATCGACGGCTTTGAGCTGCTGCGTACCATCCGTGCCAGCCATACCTATCCCGTAATTATGTTGACGGCACGCGATGCCCAGCAGGATAAGATTGAGGGTCTTTCGCTTGGCGCGGACGATTACGTGGTCAAGCCGTTCCGCCCGCTGGAGCTCATCGCGCGCGTTCATGCTCAGTTGCGCCGCTACACCAGCTACGGTAGCCGCGCGCGGGCGACCGAGTCGCCGACCCTCCAGCTCGATGGCCTCGAGATCAACCGTGACGCTCGCTCCGTGACGGTGGACGGTGCGCCGGTGCGCCTCACGCCCATCGAGTATTCCATCTTGCTGTATCTGGCCGAGCATCGCGGCAGCGTAGTGCCCGTGGAGGACCTGTTCCGCGCGGTGTGGAACGAGGACTTTATGCCCGGCTCCAACAATACGGTGATGGTGCACATTCGTCACCTGCGCGAAAAGATCGGTGACGACGCTCAGAAGCCGCGTTTTATCAAAAACGTTTGGGGCGTCGGCTATATCATCGAATAACGCCTTTGTTAGCGAGGACATGGACATGACAAAAGACGATAAGCAGGCGTTTGAGGTGCCCGATCGGCTCTTTGAATACGTAAGGGCGGTCGTCGATAATCGCGCACTTGCGACGGTGCTGCTCTTTTTGCTGAGTCTGCTGCTAATCGGCATTGGTAACATCGCCGGTATCTTGGCGGTGCTACTCATCGGCTTCTTGCTGATCGATCGCTTTGAAATCGTGCGTCGCTGCGTGGTGATCGGCGGTGCCGCGTGGGTCATGACGCTGGCGATCGGCGCCATGGCACTCGGTGGCATTGAGGGACCGGTGCTGTTCGATGCCGGCTTTGTATTCAACATGCTTGGCTTTGTCTTGGCGCTCGCCGTGTGCGTCCTGTTCTTTTGCGGCCGCGCTCTGTACTACCAGGGCTATGAGCAGGGTGAGCAGCATTCCGACCGCGTGCTTGCCGCCCGTATTCAGGACCGTCTGATCGATCATCCCGACGCGTGGGACAACATCGACGGCGACTTCCTGGAGGTCGAGGGTGTGCTCAACCGTGTGCGCGACCGCGAGCACAAAGTCCAGCAAGCCCTGCGTGACGAGTCGCACCGCAAGGACGATTTGGTCACATACCTGGCGCATGACCTGCGCACACCGCTTGCCAGCGTGGTGGGCTACCTCTCGCTGTTGCAAGAGGCGCCCGACCTGCCGGTTGAGCAGCGCGCGCACTTTACAGGCGTGGCGCTCGACAAGGCGCACCGACTCGACGCGCTTATTGAGGAGTTCTTTGATATCACGCGCTTTGACTTCCACGATATTGTGCTCACGCGCGGCTACGTCGACCTGGGATTGCTGCTGGCGCAGGTGGCCGATGAGTTCTATCCCATTCTCAACGAGCAGCACAAAGATGTCCAAGTTGATGTGCGTGAGGACCTGACGGTGCTCGTAGATGGCGACAAGATGGCTCGCGTGTTCAACAACATCATGAAAAACGCCATCGCCTATAGCTACGAAGGATCGACCATTGCGATCGAGGCCCGACGCCAAGATGACGGTGGCGTGCGAATTCGCTTTATCAATCAGGGTGATCCGATTCCGGCGGCTAAGCTCAAGGTAATCTTTGAGAAGTTCTATCGCCTGGACGCGGCACGTGCGACCAATCGCGGTGGCGCCGGGCTTGGCCTTGCCATCGCCAAGGAGATCGTTACAGCGCACGGCGGCACGATCGCGTGCGAATCGACGCCCGAGCACACGATATTTACCATCGAGTTGCCGGCGGAATAGTCAAGGTGCCCTTACAAACACTTGACAATGCGCTCACGTGCGTATGAGCCGCGATTTCTACTATCGATACTGCTGAATTGATATCGATATGGAGGTATGCGGTATGACGGCTGCTGCGGCGATGGAGCCTACGGAGCTTGAGGAACTCATAGAGGCGCAGGCCGAGGCCGCGCACGAGCGCGAAGTTGGGGATGCGACTCGCCCCACGGCGCAGGACCTTGCCGCCTCGCCGACGCGCATCGATGTTGAAGGCCTTGACCTGTTTTACGGCGACCATCATGCGCTCAAGGACGTGAGCATCAAAATTCGTGACAAGCAGATCACCTCGTTCATCGGGCCTTCGGGCTGCGGAAAGTCGACGCTGCTGCGCTGCTTTAACCGTATGAACGACGGTATCAAGGATTGCCGCATTGAAGGCAAGATTGCACTCGACGGCCAGAATATCCTGGGCGATTACGATATCTGCCGCTTGCGCCAGCGCGTGGGTATGGTGTTCCAACGCCCCAATCCGTTTCCCATGAGCATCTACGACAACGTCGCCTACGGTCCTCGCGGCATGGGAGTGCGCGACCGCGTCGCGCTCGACGAGCTGGTCGAAGACTCCCTGCGACGCGCCGCGCTGTGGGACGAGGTCAAGGACAAGCTCAGGGAATCGGGTCTGGGTCTTTCGGGCGGCCAGCAGCAGCGTCTGTGCATCGCCCGTGCGCTGGCCGTGCAGCCCGACATCCTGCTGATGGACGAGCCGACCTCGGCGCTCGACCCCGTATCGACGCTGGTGGTGGAGCAGCTGGCCTGCGAGCTCAAGGAGACCTGCACGTTGGTGGTCGTTACGCACAACATGCAGCAGGCTGCGCGCATTTCCGACTCGGTTGCGTTCTTTTTGCTGGGCGAGCTGGTGGAGCATGCGCCCACCGCTCAGCTCTTCAAAAACCCGACCGATCCGCGCACGGCGGATTATTTGACGGGTCGTTTTGGCTGATACCATCTAGTGCAGGCGCCTTTAGGGTTAAGATGCGGTCATGCCGGCCGCAGAGGGGTTCAACATGATCTATTACGTCGAGGACGATGACAACATCAGGGATTTGACGGTCTACGCACTGCGCAAGCAGGGAATCGAGGCCGAGGGCTTTTCGTGCGATGGCGAGTTTAAGGCCGCCGTGGCGCGACGGGTGCCCGATGCTGTGCTGCTCGACATCATGCTGCCCGATACCGACGGCTTGGCGATTATGCGTCGCCTGCGTGCCGATCGCCTGACGGCGACGGTGCCCATTATGATGCTCACCGCCAAGGACACCGAGCTCGACAAGGTCATGGCGCTCGATGGCGGTGCCGACGATTACCTGACCAAGCCGTTCTCGCTTATGGAACTCGCTAGCCGTTGCCGTGCGCTGCTGCGCCGCGGCGGCATGGTCAAGCAGGCGAGCGATGTGCTCAGCGTGGGCGATATCGTACTTTCGCCCAGCCACCGCGAAGTGACTGTTGCCGGTGAACCGCTCAAGCTCACGCTGCGTGAATTCGACCTGCTGGAGTACCTCATGCGCAAACCTGGCGTGGTCTTTACCCGCGAGTCGCTGCTGCAGAGCGTATGGGGCTGGGACTTCGACGGCGGTTCGCGCACCGTCGACGTGCATGTGCAGACGCTCCGCCAAAAGCTCGGCGAGCGTGCGAGCGCCATAGAGACCGTGCGCGGCGTGGGCTATCGTCTGGCCGAGCCTACGGCCGATGACGATGCCGAAGGAGCCGACAGCGCTGCTATCGCATCGGAGGAGTAACTCGTGGTTTTAGCCCCCCAGGGAAAACGCACCCTGTCACATCGTGTGTTCGCGACGATTTTTCTCTGCGCTATGGCGGTTATCGTGGCGTTTACGGTGCTGGGCGCATTCTTTGTGCAAAATACCCTGGCAGATGCCACGAGCGCCAACCTTTCGCAGGAAACCGAGCTTATTGCCGCTGCCCTCAACGAGCAGCAGGAGCCCATTGCCTTTCTGCGCAGTCTCGATCGCGAGGACTTGCGCATCACGCTGATCAACAAAGACGGGTCGGTTGCCTACGACAACGAGGCATCGCCTTCTATGCTGCCCAATCACGGCGATCGTCCCGAGGTCGCCAAGGCTTTCGAGAGCGGCTCGGGTTCTGCGGAGCGCGCAAGCTCCACGCTCGACGAGATTATGCTGTACCGAGCCGTCCGACTTAATAACGGCCAGGTTGTTCGCTTGGCGCAGGCCCAGCCTGGCGTTGCGGCGATTCTGATGTCTCTCGTGGCGCCGATGCTGCTCATTGCGGCGGCAGGTGCGGTGCTCTCGTTTTTCCTGGCGCGTCGTGAGTCCCGTGCCATCATTGAGCCGTTGCAGGAAGTCGATCTGGACCATCCTCGCCGCAGCTACGAGCATGCTTATGCCGAGATGGTTCCCATGCTCGAGCGCATTGAGTCGCAACGCCAGGAGCTCAAGCGCCAGATGGCGGTGCTGGCGGACAACGACCGCATGCGCCGCGAGTTCACGGCCAATATCACCCATGAGCTCAAGACCCCGCTTACGGCAATCTCAGGCTACGCCGAGCTCATTGCGAACGGCATGGTCGAGGGTGAGGACGATCTGCGCACCTTTGGCGGCCGCATTTACCGTGAGGCGGGCCGTTTGGCGGCGCTCGTCAACGATATCCTCACGCTTTCGAACTTGGATGAGGCCGAGCGTGCGAGCGATGGCGAGGCGGTGCCCATTGGCTCCACGGAGCCCATTGAACTTTCGCGTGCTATCTACGCGGTCGAGCAGCGTCTTGAGCAGGTCGCTCGCCAGGCAAATGTGACGATAGGCCATGAGACCAAGCCTGTGGTCGTCGAAGGCGTATCGCGCCTGATCGATGAGCTCATCTACAACCTGGCGAGCAACGCCATTCGCTACAACCGGCCCGGTGGCACGGTGACGTTGCGGTGCGGAACCAACGACGACGGGCACCCGTATCTGTCGGTTGCCGATACGGGTATTGGCATTGCGCCCGAGGAGCAGGGTAAGGTATTCGAGCGTTTCTATCGCGTTGACAAGAGCCGTTCTAAAGCGCGCGGTGGAACGGGTCTGGGTCTGGCCATCGTCAAGCATGCCGCCCTGTATCATCACGCCTCGCTCGATCTGTCAAGCGAGTTGGGGGTGGGGACCACCATCACGGTGACGTTTCCCGCGCAACAGGACGAGCAGTTCGTGTAGCGGTACTGCAAACATGTGAATTTCACGCCGCATCGGGGCTGCCGGTGCGGCGTTAATGTTGCGCAACAATGGTGTCAGCGCTGTATCTTATGTATAGAGTTCGGACATGGCAGAAAGATACGATATTATACGAGCAGTTTTGTCGATACGAACTAGGGAAATGAAAGGCAAGCTGCATGACCCTTCTTGAACTGTTCCAGCTGCTAAAAAAGCACCTCAAGCTGGTCATCGCCCTTCCGGTGGTCTGCGCGATCGCCATGGGCGTCGTCTCCTTCACCATGATGGACAACACCTACACCGCCACGACGAGCATGTACATTCTCGCCAAGACCGATGGCAGCCAGACGAGCTACTACAACGATCTGTCTGCAAGCCAGATGCTCTCCAACGACATCGCCACGCTGCTCGACAGCGATAGCGTCAAGAGCGGTGCCGCCAAGGAGCTGGGCCTTTCCAGCCTGGCCGACTATAAGGTAAGCGTTACGAGCGAGACCACGACCCGCGTTATCTCGCTGTCTGTGACCGGTGCCAGCCCCGATGGCGCTGCCGCTGTCGCCAACGCCATGGCCAACTCGGTTTCTACCGTCGCCCAGGACGTCGACGCCGCCCAGGCCGTCAACGTCATCGACAAGGCAAAGGTTCCCACCCAGCCCAGCGGCCCCAACCGCAAGCTCTACATTGCAGTTGCCGCTCTGGCCGGTCTGTTTGTCGCTGTCGCGATTGTTGTGCTGCTCGACATGCTCAACACGCGCGTCCGTTCTGTCGATGACGCCGTCGAGCTGCTCGGCGTGCCCGTCATCGGCCGTTTCCCCGTTGTGAAGGGCGGTAAGTAATCCATGGCCCGTAAAAAGAAAACCGGCGATACCCTCGCCTTTGACAACGCAGCCAAGACGCTGCTCGCCAACATTCGCTTTGCGAGTGTCGATACGCCCATCAAGTCCATTACGGTGACCTCCTCCATTCCCAACGAGGGCAAGTCCACCATTGCGTTCAACTTGGCCCAGGCCATCGCAACCAGCGGCAAGAGCGTTCTGCTCGTTGAGTGCGACATGCGCCATCGTACGCTTGCCAACATGCTGGGCATCCATCGTGCCGGCGGCCTGTACGCCGTTCTTTCCGATCAGATGTCGATCGATGAGGCCGTTATCGACACCGACCAGCCCAACCTCTTCTTCCTCGACGCCGAGCCGCGCATTCCCAACCCGGCTGACATTATCGCCTCGCGCCGCTTTGCCAAGCTGGTTGCCGCGCTGGAGGAGAAGTACCAGTACGTCATCTTCGATACGCCGCCCGTGGGCACCTTTGTCGATGCCGCCGAGGTCGCCGCGATTACCGACGGCACCATCTACGTTGTCCGTGAGGACTTCGCCAAGCGCAACGAGATCCTTGCCGCCTTCGACCAGCTCAACAAGGCCGAGGTTAACGTAATTGGCACGGTCATGAACTGCTGTGAGACCTCGAGTCATGACTACTATTACTCTTACTATGGCGAGGACAAGGGCCAGGACAACGCTGTTGCCGGAGTTAACCCTGCTGTTGGCGGTGCCGCTGCAACGGGCACCCCTGCGAAGGCGAAACGCTTTAAGAAATAAGCAACGACGCAGATAAGAGGGCGATATGAGAGACATCCACTGCCATATCCTGCCCGGTGTTGACGACGGCGCGGCGAACCTCGAGCAGAGCTTGGCGATGCTCGAGGCGGCCCGCGCCGTCGGCGTAACGCACATGGTGTGCACGCCGCACTGCCGGGACCCATATTTTGACTTTGAAAAAATGTGGGAGGCCTTTCGACTGCTTTGCGCGCATGCGGGCGATATGCATTTGCAGATGGGCTTTGAGGTCAATCATGCCAAGCTCATGGATTTGGGCATCGAATGGGCCGATCGCCTGCACTTTGACGGGTCGAATGAGTTTTTGCTTGAGCTCTCGACACGTGCCGATTCGTATGACTTTGAGGAATACGAGAACACGATCTACGACCTACAGTGCCGCGGCTACCAAGTGATTATTGCCCATCCCGAGCGTTATCGCGCTATTCAAAAGGATGTGGGCATTGCCAAGCATCTGGTCGATATGGGTTGCAAACTGCAGGCTTCGGCTGATTTTATTGCGGGTGGGCGCTTTGGTCGCGAGAAAAAGCCGGCGCAGCGCCTGTTTGACGAGGGCCTGTACAGCTTTATCGCAAGCGACGCCCACAATGTTCGCCATTACGATTGCCTGGCAAAGGCGCGGGCCAAGTTTAGCGTGCGAGGCGCTCATTTTCGCTAAAATCTGTCCCTAACGTTTGCTTTGAACGGAGGGGCGACCATGGATATTCAAATTAAGACGGGATGCTTTGAGGATGCGTCGTTGGTGCGCCGCGCCGTCTTTGTGGACGAACAGGGTTATGAAATCGAGTTCGACCAGATCGATGAGGCTTCTGACTGCATTCATGTGACGCTGTACGTGGATGGTCAACTCACCGGCTGCTCGCGCGTGTTTCCCGAGGAACTGGAGCGCGCGGCAGATGTAGAGGCTCCGGTTTCGCCGGCGTGCGACTTGGACGAAGGCGTTGCGGCGGGGGAGACCTATATTATGGGGCGCGTCGCCGTGCTGTCCACCATGCGCCGTCGCGGTCTGGCAAGCAAGATTGTCGAAGCCAGCGAAGCTGCTGCGCGCGATGCTGGCGCCAAGCTCATAAAGTTGCATGCACAGGAGTACGTGCTGCCGCTCTATGTAAAGGCGGGCTACACGCAGGTCGCGCCGGTGGACTACGAAGACGAAGGCCAGCCTCATGCCTGGATGGCCAAGCGCATGGGCGACAGATAGGGACGTTCCTTTTCTGCTGGCAGTTGGGGACACTCCTTGGCAATCGACGCATGGGTGTTCCAACATACAGTTTTTCGATTCCGTATGTATATATGCGCGCTAATGGGTTATAAAATCTAAGTCTGAACATAGCAGGTCTGCGATGCGGCTCGGGCAACCGGGCCGTTTTTGCGGGCAGGGGTAGCGCGAAAGGACTGCACATGCGTCAATTTAAGACCGAGAGCAAAAAACTGCTCGACCTTATGATCAACTCCATCTACACCAATAAGGAAATCTTCCTGCGCGAGCTTATCTCCAACGCGAGCGATGCCGTCGACAAGCTCAACTTTAAGAGCTTGCAGGACCCGAGCGTCAAGCTCGACCAGGGCGACCTGGCTATTCGCGTCTCCTTTGATAAAGACGCCCGCACCATTACCATCTCAGATAACGGCATTGGCATGACCGCCGAGGAACTCGAGCGCAACCTGGGCACCATCGCCCATTCCGGCTCCGAGGAATTTAAGACCGAGAACGCCGAGCAGCAGGGTTCCGATGTCGACATCATCGGTCAGTTTGGCGTGGGTTTCTACTCCGCCTTTATGGTCGCCAGCCACGTGAAGGTCGTCAGCCGCGCTTACGGCGAGGATTCCGCCCACGTTTGGGAGTCCGACGGTCTTGAAGGCTATACCATCGAGGATGGCGAGCGTGCTGAGCACGGTACCGATGTCATCCTGACGCTGCGTGAGAACGAGAAGCTCGACGCCGACGGCGAGGCCGAGACCTACGATCGCTTCCTGACCGAGTGGGGCCTCAAGAGCCTGATTCAGCAGTACAGCAACTATGTGCGCTACCCGATTCAGATGATGGTGAGCAAGAGCCGCCAGAAGCCCAAGCCCGAGGACGCGCCGGATGATTACAAGCCCGAGTACGAGGACTACCAGGAGCTCGAGACCATCAACTCCATGACGCCGATCTGGAAAAAGCGCAGCTCCGACGTTGAGCAGAAGGATTACAACGAGTTCTACAAGTCCACGTTCCACGACTTTGACGATCCTGCGCGCACTATCAGCTTCCATGCCGAGGGTACGCTTGAGTACGATGCACTGCTGTTTGTGCCGGGTCGCGCCCCGTTCGATCTGTACAGCAAGGACTACGAGAAGGGTCTGGCGCTCTACAGCTCCAACGTGTTGATTATGGAGAAGTGCGACGACCTGCTGCCCGACTACTACAACTTTGTGCGCGGTGTTGTGGACTCTGCCGACGTGACGCTCAATATTTCGCGTGAGACGCTGCAGCAGAACCGTCAGCTCAAGGCCATTGCCAAGCGCGTGGAGAAGAAGATCACCGCCGATCTCGAGGACATGCGCGACAACGACCGCGAGGCATACGAGAAGTTCTTTGAGAACTTTGGTCGCGGTCTTAAGTACGGCATCTACTCGAGCTACGGCATGAAGGCCGACGAGCTCGCCGACCTGCTACTGTTCTGGTCTGCCAAGGAGCAGAAGATGATCACCCTTGCCGAGTATGCCAAGGGCATGCCCGAGGGCCAGAAGGCAATCTACTATGCCGCCGGCGATTCGCGCGAGCGTCTGGCCAAGATGCCCGTCGTGAAGGGCGTGCTCGACCGCGGCTACGATGTACTGCTGCTGACACAGGATGTGGATGAGTTCACCTTCCAGGCCATGCGTGAGTACGTGGCTGCCGATATGCCCAAGGTCTACGAGGATGACGCTGCTCGCGAGGCTGCCGAGAAGGCGGTTGCCGATGGCGCCGAGCCTGAGGTCGAGGATCGTCACCTGGAGCTTAAGAACGTCGCGACCGGCGATCTTGACTTGGCGACCGATGACGAGAAGAAAGAGGCCGAGGACGCCACCAAGGAGAACGAGGACCTCTTTAATGCCATGAAGGAGGCGCTCGGCGACAAGGTCGAGAAGGTTGCCGTCTCCGCGCGCCTGACCGATGCCCCTGCCTGCATCACCACCGAAGGCCCGCTTTCGCTCGAGATGGAGAAGGTGCTCCAGAAGGGTCCCGAGGGTACGCCCGACGGTATGCCCAAGAGCCAGCGCGTGCTCGAGCTCAACGCTAAGCACCCGGTCTTCGCCAAGCTCGTCGCTGCCCAGAAGGCGGGCGATGCCGACAAGATTAAGCAGTACTCCGGCCTGCTTTACGACCAGGCCCTGCTCGTCGAGGGCATCCTCCCCGAGGACCCCGTAGCCTTCGCGGGAGCTGTCTGTAACTTGATGTAGTTCGGGGATACGGCACCGTAACTAGATTAGAACGAGAGTGGATAATTTCCCACTTTTGGCTCGAGCGCGGCTTGAAGTGGGGGATTTTCCACTCTCGTTTGCTTTTGTA
>CABQMF010000044.1 GCA_902465265.1 uncultured Collinsella sp.
TACGGGGCTGAATTGACAACCTCTATCCATTCCGGTAATTTGCAAATTTCAACAAGCCATCTACCTGCAGTTTTATTTAGGCCATTTTTGCTGTGGTCGGGCATCACGAATCTAGCCCCGTAATCCGCCCTACTTTTGATAGCAGCAAGTATGAAACGGGGCTATTTTTCCCACTCTTTACCGCTATTGCAATCTCTGCTCGCAGGACATCCTGAGTTGCGGTGAAATAAGGACTATTTGGCGGCTAGAAGCCGCTATTCAATCCCTATTTCACCGCAACTTACTAGTTACTTGCGGACCAGGCGGGCGCAGAAGTGGCCGTCGTAGGAATCTGCGTTTATGGGGACGCTCTGGAAAAGCCCGCGGTCGTTTTGGCGCACGGAGACAAGCTTCTTGGCCTGCGCGAAATCGGGAAGCTGAAGAATCTGGGCTTCGGAGAGCGGCGCCACGGTAAAGCCGGCGCCCTCGGGAGAGGCCAGGAAGGCATCCACGACCTGCGTGTTCTCTTCATCAAAAACCGAGCAGGTGGCATAGATAAGCTCACCGCCGGCAGCAACACGCGCGGCTGCTTCCTTGAGCATCGTCAGCTGTAGCTTGGGCAGCTCAGTCGTAACGTCGTTCTCGGTCAGACGCCACGGTATCTCGGGATGACGGCGCATGGTGCCAGTGCCAGAGCACGGCGCATCGATAAACACCGTGTCGAACAGGGCGGGCTCGCCAAGCATCGCGTCAAAGGACGTAAGCACCTCATTGAGCTCGCAGGCATCGCCCGACACCGTACGAACACCCGTAATACCCGCCTTATGCAGGCGCGCGAGATTCTGATCACACTTGCGATCGTGCAGATCGAGCGCGGTATGCTGATGCTCATACCCGGCACGCTTGGCCTGGCACATCATCACATAGGTCTTGGTGCCGCGACCGGCGCCAATCTCCAGGCAACGACCGGGAAGTGTCGCCGCGGTGGCGATAAGCTGAGCGTTGAGGTCCGAGGCAACGGCAGCGGCGCGTTCAAACACGCCGGACGCAACCGTAACCTGAGCATCGACCGGAGCATGGCAGCCCGGGAAGACAGGCGCAACGAGCTGCGAGATATACGGGTCGGCCTTGGTCGCAAACGCATTCTCGTGCAGCGCAAGCGGCGCAGGCGCCAGATTGCCGGCAAAGTTGAGCGCGCCCTCGGGCGTATCGAACGAGGCCATAATACGAGCGCACAGCCAGCGAGGAAGACCCATCAAACGCGAAAGGCGAACAAGGCGGCGCTCGGACTCATCCACGTCGGATGCCGTTGCAAAGTCATCAACGTTGTCCGCAACCTTGTGCAGCACCGCGTTAGCCAGGCCCGCGGCAGACTTAGCACCGCTGCGCACCAGCTCAACACCCTGGCTCACGGCAACGCGGCCCGGCGTATGCAAGTAGAGCATCTCGAAGGCCGAGATGCGAAGCGCCATGCGAACACGCGGCGCAACCTTTTTAGGTTTATCGAGAAACTGATCGAGCAACTCATCCAAAATGCCCTGCGTGGCGGCAACACCGAGCGCCAAACGAGCGGCAAAAGCGGAATCGCGCTGGTCAATGGCCTTGGCGGAAGCACGGGAAGACAACACGTCGCGTGCGTACATGCCGCGGCGATCGGCCTCCATCAACACATCGAGCGCAAGCTTGCGCGCGGGAGACAACTTGCTCATGACAGTACACCCCACGTAAGGTCGGCACCCTGCAGGCCGGCAGCCCAGGCAGAAGCAGCCATGGCACGCTTGCCATCGGGCTTAACCTCGAGCAGTTCAACCGCGCCATCGGAAAGGCCCAGGTAAACACGCTTGCTCTTGACGGCAACAGCGCCCTCGCCAAGCGAGACATCGGCCGGCGCAGCATCGAGCACGCGAACCGACTTACCGGCAATCACGCAACGGGCAGGCGCGGTATCGGACGAAGCAAACACATGACGCACGCAATCGAGCGCCGCCATCTTCGGATCCAGACGCATCTCCTGCTTGGAAATCTTGGCAGCATGCGTAACGAGGGACTCATCCTGCTCGGTCCAAACAGCCGAGCCATCGGCAAGCGAGGGAAGCGTATCGGCAAGCAACTTACCGCCAAGCTCACCAAGCTCCATCGTAAGCGCCTCGGCATGCTTACCGGCAACCGACGTAGACGCCTGGGCGCAATATGCGCCCGTATCCACGCCATGCCCAATGCGCATAATGGAAACGCCAGCAACCTCGTCACCAGCAAGAATGGCACGCTGAATAGGAGCAGCGCCACGCCAACGAGGCAGCAGCGAAGCATGAACATTCACAATACCAAGCGGCGCCATATGCAGCACCTCATCAGGCAAAATGCAGCCATAAGCTGCCACACAGAAAATGTCAGCCTGGGCAGCCTGGAGCGCCTCAACAACCTCAGGCGTCATACGATTGGCCTCAACAACGGGCAACCCCAGCTCAAGCGCCTTGGCCTTAACAGGAGACGGCTCAAGCTTCTTGCCGCGCCCACGAACAGCATCGGGACGAGTAATGACAAGCGCAATCTCATTGCCAGCCTCAACAAGCGAAGTAAGCGAAGGCACAGCAAAATCAGGCGTACCCATAAACACAATACGCATAAAGAACGTCTCCCCTCAACCAAAGCCGAGACGGCTACAAATAACAGCGGAAAGCCAAGTACCCAGCCCATCCGCAATAACAATTCAACAAGAATAAATATACCCAAAACCAAAGAAAGAGCCGCAATAAAAGCAGCTCCCTCTCAACAAAGACTATCAGCGAAGACGCCCCTCCCTGGCCCAACGGCACCCGGGCGAAGAGAAGCACGAAAACGTAGTCCCCTTCCGCCGCAGGGCTTAGGTTATTGCTCCACGCGCAGTTCCGCACGAGCCGAAGAGCACTTAATGTGCTCTTCGTGCGAGCAGGACTGTTTGAGCATGGAGCAAAACCTAAGCCCTGCGGCGGAAGGGGACGGTGGGACCTACTCCGTCTCGCCCGGTCGAGCGCCGCGGGCCAGGGCGTCCTGGTACTCCTTGACTGCCTTGATGCGCTGCATGGGCTTGAGTCGCTCGAACATGGTGTTGCCGTGCAGATGATCGATCTCGTGCTGCAGACACACGCAGAACAGATCGCCTGTGGCCTCATAGCGGATCAAGTTGGCATCCAGGTCATACGCCTCGACGACAACGTGATCGGGACGCTCGATCTCGCAGCTAATGCCGGGAATGGACAGGCAGCCCTCGCTAAACGGCACCAGATGGTCGCTCTGCTCAACAATGACAGGGTTGATGAGCACGTACGGGTCATAATCATTTTTGTCGCTGTAATCGCAGTCGATAGTGACGAGCTGAATGAGGTCGCCGATCTGCGGGGCAGCCAGGCCGCAACCGCCGTTGTCGAACATCATCTTCTTCATCTTCTCGGCAAGTGCCTCGATCGCCGGGGTGATTTCCTCGATGACGGCGCACTCCTGGCGCAGACGAGGGTCGGGCGACAGTACGATTCCGTTGGCTTCCATGGCCATCCTTTCGGGTTGTTACATCAAATCATAGGCGTCGACGTCAACGCTCACGCTCACGCCGCGCACGGAACCCACCTCTTTGAGGCAGGCGTCGATATCATCAGAGACATGGTACCCTACCGGCGACTTTACAAGCAGATGGAAGCGGTAACGATCCTTGGCTCTCTCGATTACACACGAAGCCGGACCAAGCACCTGGGGCACGGCGCTCCCCGCCCGCAAAAAGTCGGGCGCGGCGGCATGCCAGCGACGCTTGAGGAGCTTCGCGATGCGACCGATGTAGTCCCGCGCGTCATCCGCGTTCGTCGACCATACCAAGATGTTGGTCAGACGCACGAACGGCGGATACAGGGCGTCGCGGCGCTGCTCCAGGTCGTGGTCGGTAAAAATCAAGCGGTCGTGCTCGGCGACGGCGCGAATGACCGGATCCTCGGGCAGGTAGGTCTGGATGATAACCTCGCCGGGGCGATCACCGCGGCCGGCGCGGCCCGCAACCTGCTCCAGCAGATCGTAGGCGCGCTCCCCTGCTCTAAAATCGGGCAGCTTGAGCGCAAAGTCGGCATTGACTACGCCCACGAGCGTGACCTCGGGAAAGTCGAGGCCCTTGGCGATCATCTGGGTGCCCAGCAGCACCGCGCAATCGGCGGCATCGAACTGTTCGAGCAGCTTTTTGTGTGCGTCCTTGCCGCGCGTGGAATCGGCATCCATGCGAATAATGGCGACGTCGTCGGGCAGCATCTGGTGCAGTGCGTCCTCGATCTGCTGTGTGCCTAGCCCCATTTTTGCAAGATAGCGGCTGCCGCACTTGGGACAGCGACTCGTGGGCGCCGGATAGGGCTGCACGCGCCAGGACGATCCGCAGGTGTGGCACTGCAGCGTGTGCGTGCGCTCGTGGTACGTGAGCGCGGTGGAGCAGTGGTTGCAGGTGGGCACGCAGCCGCACTCGCGGCACATCAGGAACGGCGCAAAGCCACGGCGATTGTGCAACAGCACGGCTTTTTCGCGGCGCTCGACCACACGCTCCAGGCCTTCCATCAGCGGTTTAGAGAACATGGAGCGGCTGCCGTGTGCGAACTCACGGCGCAGATCGGCAATGCGAACCGCAGGCAACACGGCGTGTCCCGGGCGCTCGGGCATCTCGACGCGCGTCCAGGTGGCACCGTTATACGTGCCGCGGCGGCAGCGGTCGAGGGCCTCGGCAGAAGGCGTGGCCGAGCCCAACACGAGCGGACACCGATAGCGGCGCGCCATCTCGGCAGCCACCTCGCGCGCATGGTAGCGTGGGCTGGAACCCTGCTTGTAGCTGGTCTCGTGCTCCTCGTCGATAATGATGAGGCCCAAGTCGCTGAGCGGGCAAAAGAGCGCCGAGCGGGCGCCCACGACCACGCGGGCCGCACCGCTGGCGACCATATCCCATTGGTCCAGACGTTCGCCAGCAGAAAGACGCGAATGGAACACAGCGACCGTCTCGCCAAAGCGCGAGCGGAAGCGGCCGACGGTCTGGGCCGTCAGCGAAATCTCGGGCACGAGCACGCAGGCCGAACGGCCGGCCGCCAGCACGCGCTCAATCGCCGAAAGGTAGACCTCGGTTTTGCCGGATCCGGTAACGCCATCGACCAGTACCACATCACCGTGAGCGTCCAAGCGTGCGCGCTCAATCTGCGCGAGGGCCTGCTGCTGGCCGTCCGTGAGCGCGACCGGTGCCTTGCCGCTTGCCGAGGACAACGTGGTCCGCTCGCTGCAGCCACGCCACGCACGGCGCTCCTCCATCACGACGACGCCGCGTTTTTCGAGCGCCTTGATGGTCGCCGACATGCTGTTATAGAGCAGGTTGAGGTCGCGTGTCGTGACCGGGCCGCATTGGAGCGCCTCGATGAGCTGACGCTGACGAACCGCGGTCTTGGGCGGCGTGTAGTCGAAACCCTCGGGCGTGAGCATGACCCAGCGGTTTTGGATGGGTTTGACGGCGGGGCGCTCAACGGCCCATTCCCCATCATCGCCCTTTACGACCCGCGGACTTCCACCCGGGGGCAAGAACAGGCGCAGGCACTCGGAAAGCGTTGCGACGTACTCGCGACTCATCCAGCGCGCAATGCGTGCAGCCTCGGCGGTAAAGAGCGGCTTGCTGAGGATGGCCTCGATAGGCTTGATGCGCGCGGGATCGAGAGCGTCATTGCCTTGCAGGTCGGCCAGCTCGGGTGCGATGTCGACGATGTAGCCCGCGGCCGCACGGTTGCCAAAGTGGACCAGAACCGTCGATCCGACCTGGGCCTCGTTGGCAAGGGACTCGGGGATGCCGTAAGCAAACGGTTCGGACAGCGCACGGGTGGGGATGTCGAGAACCACGCTCGTGTGGGCGGCAATGGGCTCAGGTGAAGGCTCGGGCTTGGCCGGGGCAGCACCGGATGCCGGCGCCGCCGGAGTCTCCTCCGGATCCGGCGAACCAAACAGCGAAAGTTGCTCGGCCATGGCCCCAGCACCTCCTATCCCATACGTCTACAGAAACAAGAGCCCCACTCGTGGTGAGCGGGGCTCAGATACATGCGTTTACGCAGCTGCTACAGCGCCATCGTGCGGGCGCGGTCGATGCGCGCCAGGCAGTCGTCGCGACCGACGAGCGCCATGGTCTCGCCCAGCGGGGGGCTCACCATGTTGCCGCAGACGGCGACGCGCACAGCTTGGAACACCACGCGCTTCTTAAGGTCCATCTGCTCGGGCAGCGGCTCAAGCGCGGCGTCGATGTTGGCAGCCGTCCACTCGTCCACGCCCTCGAGCGCAGCCTTGGCGGCGTCCAGAATGGCACCCATGCCTTCCTTGGCCAGGCCCTTGTTGACAGACTTCTCGTCATACTCGAGCGTCTCGGCCGTAGCAAAGATGGGAGCGGCGACGGTCACGGCGTCGGCCGGCATCTTGGTGCGCGGCTTGACGATGGCGGCAAGCGCATCGATCCAATCCTCGCCGTACTCGACATTACCCTCGATGAGACCCGCCTCGTGCAGCTCGGGAACCATAATCTCGTCGGCAAACTGAGCATCGGACATGCCGTTGATGTACTCGGCATTGACCCAGTCGAGCTTCTTGGGGTCGAAGGTCGCCGGGTTCTTGGAGATGCGGTCGAGCGAGAACTTGCTGGCCAGGACATCGCGCGGGATGATCGTGGTCTCGCCGTCGAGCGACCAGCCGAGCAGCGCCAGGTAGTTGACGAAGGCGTCGGACAGGTAACCGGCGTCGCGGTACTCCTCCACCGAGGTGGCGCCGTGGCGCTTGGAGAGCTTTTTGCCGTCGGCACCCAGAATCATGGAGATGTGGGCGAACGTAGGCACGGGCGCGCCGAGGGCCTCGTAGACCATGACCTGACGCGGGGTGTTGGACAGGTGGTCGTCGCCGCGGATGACGTGGGTAATCTTCATCATGGCGTCGTCGACGACGGTCGCGAAGTTATACGTGGGCGTGCCATCGGAGCGGAAAATGACGAAGTCGTCGAGCTCCTTGGCGTCGAAGGTCACCTCGCCGTGGACGGCGTCGTGGATGACGACGTCGCCGCGGTCCTCGGGCACCTTGATGCGCAGGACGTAGGGCTCGCCGGCATCGATGCGGCGGCGTGCCTCCTCGGGATCAAGATCGCGGCAGCGGCGCTGATAGCCCTGGAAGGGGTCCTTGCGCTCCTGGGCGGCCTTGCGGTCGGCGTCGAGCTGCTCCTTGGTGCAGAAGCAGGGATAGGCCTTGCCCTCGTCCCAGAGCTTCTGGGCGGCCTGCTTGTACAGGTCCAGACGCTCGGTCTGCGCGTAGGGGCCAAAGTCGCCGCCCACCTCGGGGCCCTCGTCCCAGTCCAGGCCCAGCCAACGCATGGCGCGCAGGATGATCTGCGTGTTCTCGTCGGTGGAACGGGTAGGGTCGGTGTCGTCGATGCGCAGGATGAACGTGCCGCCGTTTGCGCGGGCGAAAGCCCAGTTATAGATAGCGGTGCGGGCGCCGCCGATGTGCAGCTTGCCCGTGGGTGAGGGTGCAAAGCGGACGCGAACGTCTGATGCCATGGAAATCTCCTCGATTGCAGGATGGATGTCTAACCGCATCAGTATAAAGCAACAAAGCAACCTCCGCACAAAGGGCACCGACCCACTCATTGGGGACAGACTTAAATGACTACCCAATGAGTACCCGGCCACTCATTTAAGTCTGTCCCCAATGAGTAGGTGCGGAAAGGGTGTGAATATTCGATTAACGCGATATGATGTGCCCTTGCATATAGAGCTCGGCGGAATGGTAACGGTCGCCGGGACACGTTTTTGAAAGGACAATCATGTCAGAAGAACTTCGTTCCATCCCACCCCAACACGGGTCCTTTGTATTTACGTCGGAGTCGGTGACCGAAGGTCATCCCGATAAGATTGCTGACCAAATCAGCGACGCCGTCCTCGACGCAATCCTCGCTAAAGAAATAGAGCTGCAGGAGCAGGGCTACATTGCGCCCAACGGCGTGCCCGCCAACGTTGAGAACGTCCGCTGCGCCTGCGAGACCCTCGTGACCACCGGCACCGTCATCGTTGCCGGCGAGATCCGCACCCAGGCCTACGTCGACGTGCAGGAAATTGCCCGCGGCGTCATCCGTCGCATCGGCTACAACCGCGCAAAGTTCGGTTTTGACTGCGATACCTGCGGCGTTATGAGCCTCATCCACGAGCAGTCGCCCGATATCGCCCAGGGCGTCGACGAGTCCTTCGAGACCCAGACCGGCGCCACCACCGACCCGATCGACCTGATCGGCGCCGGCGACCAGGGTATGATGTTTGGCTATGCCTCCAACGAGACCAAGACCCTCATGCCAATGCCGCACTACCTGGCGAGCCGCCTGGCCGAGCGCCTGGCTGCCGTGCGCCACGACGGCACCCTGCCCTACCTGCGCCCCGACGGCAAGACCCAGGTCACGGTGCGCTACGAGGACGGCAAGCCCGTCGAGGTCACGACCATCGTCATCTCCACGCAGCACGCCGCCGAGATCGAGGACATGGGCAAGATCAAGGACGACCTCATCGAGCACGTCATCGCCCCCGTCATGGCTGCCGAGAACATGCCGTGGGACAACGCCGACATCTATGTGAACCCTACCGGTCGCTTTGTCGTGGGCGGCCCCATGGGCGACACGGGCCTCACCGGCCGCAAGATCATCGTCGACACCTACGGCGGTTACGGCCGTCACGGCGGCGGCGCCTTTAGCGGCAAGGACTGCACCAAGGTTGACCGTTCCGCCGCGTATGCCGCGCGCTGGGTCGCCAAGAACGTGGTCGCTGCCGGTCTTGCCGACCGCTGCGAGGTTGAGCTTGCCTACGCCATCGGCGTGTCCAAGCCGCTGTCGATTATGGTCGATACCTTCGGAACCGCGCATGTTGCCGAGGACAAGATCGTCGAGGCCGTCGAGAAGACCTTCGACCTGCGCCCGGGCGCAATCATCCGCGACCTAGACCTGCGTCGACCGATCTACGAGAAGACGGCAGCCTACGGCCACTTCGGTCGCGAAGACGCCGACTTCACCTGGGAGAAGACCGACCGAGTCGAAGAACTCAAAGCAGCCTGCGGCCTGTAAGCTAACGAGAAAAGCCACAGCCAAATAACAACGCACCAAAAGAAGTACCGGCCCCAACCGGTACTTCTTTTTTATTTAAACGGTGGTGAAGATGTTTCGATACGCAAGGTAAGACACATCCCTAGCTAATGAATTTTGCCATCCAGCAGCTCCAACCATGTATCCTTAGTCCCGAGGGGCGGGGCATAAGGTCGATCGCGAGTTCCGCACGAGCCGGAGAGCACTTAATGTGCTCTCCGTGCGAGCAGGACTGTCCGAGCAGGCGACCTTATGCCCCGCCCCTCGGGACGAAGGGATAGAAAAGGAGCAGCCATGGCAGGCAAGCCACAAACACTAGCTACGACCTCGGCATTCGAGATCTTGGGGCCCGTCATGGTCGGTCCCAGCTCGTCGCATACCGCCGGCGCCCTGCGGTGCGCGCAGGTGGCCGCCAGCCTGCTCGAGGGCCGCATCACCAAGGTCACCTTTGGCCTGTGGAACTCCTTCGCCCACACCTACCGCGGCCACGGCACCGACCGCGCGCTCGTCGCGGGCATCCTGGGCCTCGACACCGACGACGAGAATATCAAACAGGCTTTCGACCTCGCACGCGAGCAGGGCCTCGATTATCACTTTGACATCAAGGGCGACGACGCCTCCCTCCACCCCAACACCGTCGATATCGAGATGGTCGACGACAGGGGCGCTAAGGCGCAGGTCCGCGGCGAGAGCCTGGGCGGCGGCAAGATGCGCATCAGCCGCATCAACGGCGTCGGCGTCGACATCTCGGGCATGTATTCCACGCTCTTCGTAGCGCACCAGGACGTTCCCGGCGTACTCGCCGCACTCACGAACCTGCTCGCCTACGCACACGTGAACATCGCCTTCTGCCGCACCTACCGCACCGAGGTGGGCGGCCAGGCCTACTCCGTCTTTGAGACCGACGGCACACCCGACGACACCGTCATCCCCATGGTGCGCAGACTCGACAACGTCGGCTACGTCACCTTTATTGAACTCCCCGGCTCGGCATCATCGCTCTCCCCCGGCGTCTCGGCCAAGGAGATCTTCGATGACGGCGAACAGCTGCTCGACGCCTGCAAGGAGCTGGAACTCAACATCGGCGCCGTCATGGCCGTGCGCGAGGCGCGTCTGACCGGCGAGGCCCACGCCGTCGCCGCCATGCGCCGCGTGCTCGACGTCATGCGCGAGGAGACCACGGCCCCCATCGCCAATCCGCAGCGATCGCTCGGCGGGCTTATCGGCGGCGAGGCCAAACTCGTCGATGCTACCGGCCGCAACGATTTGAGCTCAAACCTGATGGGCGCCGTCCAGACCGAGGCCGTGGCCCGTGCCATGGCCGTACTCGAGCGTTCCGCCACCATGGGCGTGATCGTCGCCGCCCCCACGGCCGGCTCCGCGGGCGTCGTCCCCGGCTGCGTGCTGGCGCTCGCCGATCACCTCCAGCTCGACGACGAACAGGTCATGGAAGCCCTCTACTGCGCCGCCGCCATCGGCCTCAACCTCACCACGAGCGCCTGCGTCGCCGGCGCCGAGGGCGGATGCCAGGCCGAGGTTGGAAGCGCTGCCGCCATGGCCGCCGCCGCGCTGGTCCAGATGATGGGCGGCACTCCCGAGCAGGCGCTCGACGCCAGCTCCATCGCACTGAGCAACCTGTTGGGCCTCGTTTGCGACCCCGTCGGCGGCCTTGTCGAGGTGCCGTGCCAAAACCGCAACGCCATCGGCGTGGCCGCGGCCTTCAGCTCGGCCCAGCTCGCGCTCGCCGGCATCAAGAGCCTGGTGCCGTTTGACCAGATGGCGCATGTGATGCTCTCGGTGGGCCACGCCCTGCCGGCAACCCTGCGCGAGACGGCCAAGGGCGGCATCGCTCAAGCCCCGGCAGCGCTTTCTGCCTGCGCCAAATGCGGCGTATGCGGATAGGCTGACTTCTCCAAACTGATACTGTTTCCGCACCACAAACAACAGGCTAATCGCTATAATGCAAGCCCAGTTAAAACACGATGAGCCGCAAGGCGAAAATCGAAGGAAATATATACGATGTCGCAAATCGACCGCAGTAACATGATTCCCGATCCGCAACAGCCCAGTAGGCATACGGGCGGCGTCCAATCGCCGCGCCCCATCGCGCCGGCTCACAGCCAACAACACGGCCCGGCCAATGCCTCTCAGCGCCCGAATCAGCGTCAATACCAGCAGCATCAGCAATATCAGCAGCGTCCCGCACACGGTGCCGCCCCCAAGCAGGCCCCTTCGCACGCTCGCGCGGCAAACAATCGCGGGCCCGCGGACAAGCGCACCAACAAAAGCAGCAAGTCGGGCGGAAAGACGGCCCTCTTTGTCGTCCTCGGCCTCGTCGCGATCGTCTATATCGTAGGCGTCGTGGCGTTCTCGCAGGTCGCTTACCCCAACACTACCATCGCCGGCGTCGACATCTCGCTCTCTAACGCATCTTCGGCAGCCACCAAGGTCAACTCGGCATGGAAGCACTACAAGCTCACCGTTTCGGACGACAGCTTTAGCTGGACCTACCAGCCCGAGTCCGACGAGCCCATCGTCGATGGCGAGGAAGCCGCCCACGAGATAATCAGCAAAAACGAGCCGCTGCTGTGGCCGTCGCGCCTCATCGCGTCGCTCGGCGGCAAAACCGTTAGCGCCACCAAGAATGGCTCGGTCGACTTGGACCAAGATGTCGACCTGTCCATGCTCTCCGATGCCTTTGACCAAAAGCAGTTTGAGGAGGACCTGGGAAGCGCCATCGACGAGTTCAACGAGGGCCGCTCGGGCACCTTTGAGGCCGCCAGCTCCTATGACGAGAAGGCCGGCAAGTTCACCGTTGAGAAGGCCCGTTCCAACGAGAAGCTCAACCGCGAACATGTCATCAAATATGCCGAGATCGAGCTCGCGTCGCTCGCCGAGAACGTCGATATCACCAAGATCGGCAACGACGCCTACGAACCGCTCAACGGTACCCTCACCAACGACCAGATTCAGGCTGCATGCGATGCCGCCAACAACTTCTTGGGCGTCAACGTGACCCTTAAGCTCAACGGCAATGATGCCGGCAAGGTGGATGGCAGCTCGGTGCTGCAGTGGATCAGCTTTGCCGATCCGGCCAACCCCACGCTCGATACGTCACAGATCAGCAGCTGGGCAGCAGACCTCGCCAACGGCTTTAACACCGTGGGCTCCACCCGCTGGTGGACACGCGCCGACGGTAAGGAGTGCGCTGTCGAGGGCGGCGACTTTGGCTGGTCCATCGATAGCGACACGCTCGCCAAGCAGGTCGAGGACGCTATCAATAACAAGCAGACCGGCGATATCGAGATTTCGTACTCCAAGAAGGCCGACACGTTTACCGCCAAGGGCGAGCCCGATTGGAAGGCCTATATCGACGTTGACCTGTCCGAGCAGCACGCGCGCTACTACGACGAGAACGGCAATATCGTTTGGGAGGCCAACTTTATTTCCGGCAAACCGGGCGAAGACGCCACCCCCGAGGGCGTGTGGCAGATCAACAGCAACGACGGTGCAAGCAAGCTCATCGGTGCCAAAGACCCCGCGACCGGAAAGCCCAAATACGTGAGCCCGGTCAGCTACTGGATGCCGTTCGAGGGCAATATGATCGGTTTCCACGACGCTACATGGCAAAACGATTCGAGTTTCGATAGTGCCGAATCTTACAAATGGTGCGGAAGCCACGGCTGCATCAACCTGCGCCTGGCCGATGCCAAGGCGCTCCACGACTGCATCAGCGTCGGCCTGTGCGTGGTCGTGCACTCGTAAGGAATCACGCCTTCGCACAACGGGGAACTGACGCTCCAATCTAACAGTTCCGAAAGATACTGCCATAATGCGCCCGCCTCTCGCGACGGGCGCATATACTTATCGAGGAACTTTCTATAAAGGAGACGCCATGCCGAATGTCCCCACCATCAACCCGGGACCGAATGATTCCGAGCGAGCGCCCGAGGGTGCCACCGAAACGCTTCCACTCTTAACAAACGTGTACGCCACACAGCAAAACGGCAGCACAAGCGATACAACCGAGATTTCTGACGAAGAGGCCTACGCCAAGCTCAAGGCGAAGCGTGCCGAGCGTCGGCGCAAAAAGCTCATCCAACGCGGCATTGCAGCCGGCGTCGTGGCCGCCATTGTGCTCATCGCCGTTGTCATGACCTTCGTCATCAACGCGCGGCCCGCAGGTACTAACGGGCCGGTGACCGACATGGTCACCGAGGGCACGTTTACGACCACCGTCGAGGCTAAAGGTCAGCTCAAGCCCATCTCGGCTTCGGTGGTCTCCCCTTCTGTCGACGGCACGGTGGCATCGATCAACGTGCAAGCCGGCCAGTACGTCAACGAGGGCGACGTGCTCATGACCATTAAAAACGACGAGCTCGATCGCAACGTTGCCGATGCACAGCGCGCGGTGGCGGCGGCACAGGAAGACCTCGCCAACGCACAGAAAGCGGTAGCTGCCGCCCAAGCCGCCTCGGCGCCTGACGCAGATGCAGTAGGCGCGAGTGGCGTCACCGGCACCGCCGACACGAGTGCCGTCTCGAGCGCCCAACGCAACCTAGCCTCAGCCCAGGCGACCCTGGACCAGGCCAACGCCAAAGCCGCCGAGCGCACCGTGACCGCGCCCAGCTCGGGCAGTATCGTCGATCTCAACGCCAAGGTCGGCGCCACGGTGACGGGCGGCATGATTATGGGCGAAGGCGATACGAGCGGCGGCAAGCAGTGCATGCAGATCGCCGACCTCTTCAAGATGAAGGTCACCGTTCAGGTGGGTGAAAAGGATATCGCCAAAATCGCCGTTGGACAGAGCGCCAATGTTACCTATCCGGCCTTTCCCGATATCGTGAGCCAGGGAACGGTCACCGCAATCGCTTCGGTGGCAAACTCCGACGCCGCCAACGGTGGCGGCGGAAGCGTGACCTTTAACGTCGACATTTTGATCGAGGCGCCCGACGCGCGCCTCAAGCCGGGCATGACCGCCGAGGTCTCGGTGGTGACCGAACAGCTCGACGATGTGGTGATGGTGCCGACCATGGCGCTCATGACCGAGGATGGCGAAAACTATTACGTCAACGTAGCAACCGACGGCGAAGGCAAACAGACCCGACGCGTAAAGGTAACCGTCGTGACGCAAAACGATAACGATGCCGTGGTCGGAAAGACGCAGGTCAAGCGCGATGACCAGGGCAACGAGATTAACGCGGACGTGCCGGTCACCAAACTGCGCGACGGCGACACCCTCATCGTGGATACCGGCGCAGGCATGACGGCCGACGGTGGCGACTCTGGCAGCATGTCTGCCGACGAGGGCATGTAATGCGTCCCGTCATCGACATCCGCAACGTGCATCGCATTTTTGAGAGCGAGGCCGGCTGCGCCCATATCCTGCATAACGTGAGCCTGGCAGTGAATCCCGGCGAGTTCGTGGCCATTACCGGCCCTTCGGGCTCGGGCAAGTCAACGCTCATGAATATCCTGGGCTGCCTGGACAAGCCGACGGCAGGCGATTATTACCTGCAGGGCCTCAACGTGGCAGAGCTCGACGATGACGAGCTCACCGAAGTCCGCGCCCTGAGCATCGGCTTTGTCTTTCAGAGCTTTAACCTGCTGCCGCGCCTATCGGTCATCGAAAACGTAATGCTGCCGCTGTCGTACACCAACGTGCCGCGGGCTCAGCGTGAGATGCGCGCCGTCCATGCGCTGCAAGCCGTCACGCTGCCGGTCGACCACTGGGACCACCGCATCTCCGAGCTCTCGGGCGGACAGATGCAGAGGGTTGCCATCGCGCGCGCCCTCGTCAACGATCCGCCCATCATCCTAGCCGACGAGCCGACGGGAAACCTTGACTCCGCAACCGGAGCGCTCGTGATGGAGACCTTCCACGAACTCCAAGAACGCGGCAAGACCATCGTACTCATCACTCATGATCCCGGTATCGCCGCCGAGGCCGACCGTGCCGTAACCATTCGCGACGGCCGGATCCACGACGGCGCGTACATTGCGCACGCGCCGAATACGCTACGCGGCGCCATCAGCAACCTACCCGCGACCTGTACATCTTCCACGTGGCCGAAAGGAGCGAAGGCATGAGCACCCGAGATCTTGTACAAGAAGCCCTGCACTCGCTCAAGGCCAACAAGGGACGCAGCCTACTCACTATCCTGGGCATTGTTATCGGCATCGCCTCCGTCATTGCCATGACCTCGCTTATCGGCGGTATCCAAAACAGCCTGGTCAACAGCCTGGGCCTCAACGCCGCACGCATGGTGCAAATCTATTCGTCGCAAGAGCTCACCGAGTCGGACGTCGAGAAGCTTCGCAAGATGGTGCCGCAGATCGAGCAAATCGGCATCGTGGACAGCGCCTATACCGAGTACAAGGCCGGTGACAAAAGCTATACCGTCATGGCGCAGGGCGTCGATAGCGACATGCTCGACGCCGTGGGCGCCAGCAAGCTCGTCGCGGGGCGCACCTACACCCAGGCTGAGTCCCAATCTGGCGCACGCGTGGCGCTCATCAGCCGTGGCGGCACCGATCAGCTGTACGGCAACGAGCAGGACGCGGTGGGCAAGACCATCAAGGTCTCCAACGGCGAGGTGCAGATTGTCGGTGTTATCGACGGCGGCAACGACTCCATGGGCTCGCTTACGCTATACATGCCGCGCGAGACCATCTCGGGCCTCTTTGGCGACGAGAATCCGTCGTTTCCCAGCGTAACGGCGCTCGCCACCGAGGGTACAGACGTGGATGAGCTGTGCAAGACGATTGAATCCAAGGTGCGCGCAATGAAGGGCATCGCGGACGACGACGAATATGACAGCGTATCGGCAACATCCATGAAAAGCGCCATCGACGCCCTCAATTCCTTTATGGGCGCGTTCTCGCTCATCATGGGCGCCGTTGCCAGCATTTCGCTGCTCGTGGGCGGTATCGGCATCATGAATATGATGCTCACCAATGTGACCGAGCGAATCCGCGAGATCGGTATTCGTCGAGCCTTGGGTGCCAGCCGTCGCGATATCACCGCGCAGTTTCTGGCCGAGTCCTCAGCGCTGTGCGTCACCGGTGGCCTGCTGGGTGTCCTGATTGGCTATCTGCTTGCCTGGGGTCTAGCGATGTTCGCCGCGGGTTCCGGCGTGCTTGGCGAGCTCGGTGCCAGCGGTACCATTACGCCGAGCTTTTCGATCGCCACGGTGCTACTGGCCTTTGCGGTCTCCGTCGGCATCGGCGTCATCTTTGGCTTCTACCCCGCCCGCCGGGCAGCAAAACTCGACCCCGTGGAGTGCCTGCGCTACCAGTAAGCCAACACCAGATAAGTTGCGGTGAAATAGAGACTGTTTAGGGGGTGCGGACAGAAAGTTGGACCGCGGGGCGGTCCGGACTGGAGGTTCGCATG
>CABQMF010000045.1 GCA_902465265.1 uncultured Collinsella sp.
AGGGCTCCGGATGGGGCAGCTAAAAAAGCCCCGTCCCAAAAAGACTACCCTGCTAGTTTGGTAAAATACCGGCGCACTTGGGAACGGATGGGCTCCGGTGGGCTCCGCGGTCCTCAAAACCGTTGCGAGGCGTGCAAAACGTCTTGGATGTGTTCGATTCACATACGTTCCCGCCATACGTTACCAGCGCTTTTGTGCTCGCGGTCTTGCTGCGTGCCGCAAAGGCGCTGTTTTGTTTTTGCACGAGCTTTTCGTAGCGCCGTTATTTCGGCGGCGGTATTTAGCTTCGTGCACCGGGTTTTGAGCATGCCGATGGGGGTGGTTTGCCGTATGACTACCGTAAGACGGGCCGATCTTTCTTGTGTCGTCCAGGCGGGCGGGTTGTCGTCGCGCATGGGCTGCGATAAGGCACGTATGGCGTTTTGCGGCGAGCCGCTCATCGAGCGCGTGCTGGGCCGGCTGGCGCCAGTTGCCGGCGAGTTGGTCGTGACGACGTCGCGTCCCAGCGAGCTTGCCTATCTTGAGGAGCGTGCGTTTGGCGGCCTGATGCCGCGAATAGTGCCGGACCTTGAGGGGCCGGCGGGCGCCATGCGCGGCATCGCGAGTTCGCTGACTGCGGCCCGGCTGCCGCTCGCGGCGATCGTCGCCTGTGATATGCCGTTCGTCTCACCAGAATTGATCGGCGCGCTTGCCGATCGTGTTGAGGCCGAGGCGCTCGACGTGTGCGTGCCGCGCGAGAAGCGGGGGATTGAGCCGCTGTGCGCCGTGTGGCGCCGTCAGACTTGCGCGCCGGTTGCCCGTGAGTTGCTCGACCAGGACCGCCAACGCATCCGCTGTTTGATCGACCAGGTCCATGCCGGCTATCTGGATGAGCCCCAGATTGTCGAGGTTGCCGGCTCCACGCTCTGCTTCGAAAACGTCAATACACCCGAGGAGTTTGCGGCAGCCGAGCTGCTCGCCTAGACGATGGGAGATGCCATGCCTCACGATATCTGTCCCGACACCGGAGAACCCTGCACTTGCGATGGGTCCGAGCCTTGTACTTGCGGCTGCGGTGGCTGTGGACATACTGCGGAAGAGGAAGCGGCCGCCGCGGCGTATCGTGAGGCACACCGCGAAGGCCCGTCCGGTGATGCTCTCGACCACGAACGCAAGATTATCGTTTCGTTCGATAGCACCTTCGATGTGATGGAATGCGAGCAACTGTGCCTTGCCGCCGGTGTGCCCGGGCGCATCATGCCTCTGCCTGGCTCCATCACCGCCGGCTGCGGGCTGTGCTGGGCCATGCCGTTCTCCGGCGATGCCCTCGCCGCCTTCCGTGCCGCGACCGAAGGCCGTATAACCCCTGCCGACTACCATCAGCTCGTCCTCTAACCACCAAAACCACCACAAAGGTGCCTGTCCCCTTTGTGGTGGTTTGGAACATGTGGACGAAACAGGTTTGAAACACGGGTTTTGCATGTCAGGCACTCAAAAACGCCTCTACCTGCATCGTAATCAAAACGAAACATCTGCTCGTCGGCTTATGCGAAACTTTCCCGCAACAGTGCGATATTATCCATACTCGATAAAGTTCGCGGCGCATAGGGTGCCGCGACCAACATTTTCGTTTCCCATCATTGGAGGAAGCATGAGCTACACGCAGAAAGTTCTCGAAGAGCTCAAGGCCCGCTATCCCGAGCAGCCTGAGTTCATCCAGGCCGCGACCGAGATCCTCGGCACCATTCAGCCGGCTCTCGACGCCCACCCCGAGTACGAGGAGGCCGCCCTGCTGGAGCGCCTCGTCGAGCCCGAGCGCATCGTCATGTTCCGTGTTCCCTGGGTCGACGACCAGGGCAAGGTTCAGGTCAACCGCGGCTACCGCGTCGAGTTCAACTCTGCCATTGGACCCTACAAGGGCGGCCTGCGCTTTAACCCGACGGTCACCCTGGGCATGCTCAAGTTCCTGGGTCTGGAGCAGATCCTCAAGAACAGCCTGACCACCCTTCCCATGGGCGGCGGCAAGGGCGGCTCCGACTTTGACCCCAAGGGCAAGTCCAACAACGAGATCATGCACTTCTGCCAGTCCTTCATGACCGAGCTCTATCGCCACATTGGCCCCAACACCGACGTTCCCGCCGGTGACCTGGGCGTTGGCGGCCGCGAGGTTGCCTACCTGTTCGGTCAGTACAAGCGCCTGACCAACGAGTGGACCGGCGTCCTCACCGGCAAGGGCCTCTCCTTTGGCGGCTCGCTCGCCCGTACCGAGGCCACCGGCTACGGCCTGGTTTACTTTGTGGACGAGTACCTCAAGAGCCGCGGCGAGTCCTTCGAGGGCAAGAACGTCGTCGTTCACGGCTCCGGTAACGTCGCCATCTACGCGGTCCAGAAGGTCGCCCAGCTCGGCGGCAAGGTGCTGGCCTGCTCCGACACCCACGGCTGGGTCGAGGATCCCGACGGCATCGACTACACCGTGCTCGAGCATGTCTACAACAAGAAGCGCTCCGGCCACGACAAGGGTGTCACGCTCGCCATGTACGTTGACGAGAAGCCCAACGCCGTGTGGCACGAGGGCGACGGCCGCGGCGTGTGGCAGCTTCCCTGCGACATCGCGCTGCCCTGCGCTCGCGAGAACACGCTGCTTCTCGAGGACGCTCAGGCGCTCGTTGCCAACGGCTGCAAGGTGGTCGGCGAGGGCGCGAACATGCCCACGACCATCGAGGCCACGAACTACTTCCAGGAGAACGGCGTCGCCTTCATGCCCGGTAAGGCTGCTAACGCCGGTGGCGTGCTCGTGTCCGGCCTTGAGATGAGCCAGAACGCTGAGCACCTGTCCTGGACCTTCGAGGAGGTCGACGGCAAGCTCGAGCAGCTCATGCGCGGCATGTTCCACAACGTGGACGACACCGCCAAGGAGTATGGCCAGGAGGGCAACTTTGTCATGGGCGCCAACATCGCCGGCTTCCTGAAGGTCGCCGACGCCATGCTCGCCCAGGGCGTCTGCTAAATCTTCGCTCGATATAGCATATGATGAGGCTCCCAGCTATCCGGCTGGGAGCCTTTTTCTATGGTGACGATGGCGGCGGCCCCTCGTTTGGTACACTTAAAAGTACTGGACAAGTGAAGAGATGGGGGAGAACGTGCTCAAGTTCGGTACCTACGTCCGTGTTGGAAACGCGGCCGAAGCCTATGAGCTCTTGCAGAAAAACCGCAACAACAAGATTGTGGGCGGCGGCATCTGGATGCGCCTGGGTTCGCGTCGTGTGGCGACGGCGATTGACCTTTCGGCCTGCGGACTCGATCAGATCGAGGAGACCGAGACCGAGTTTCGCATCGGTGCCATGTGTACCCTGCGCCAGCTCGAGCGCCATGCCGGGCTCAACGCGCTTGTCAACAATGTCTTTGAGTTCGCCGTCCACGATATCGTCGGCGTTCAGCTGCGCAACACCGCCACGGTGGGCGGCAGCATTTACGGTCGCTTTGGTTTCTCGGACGTGCTCTCCGCGTTCCTGGCGCTCGATTCGTATGTTGAGCTGACGGGCGCCGGCCGCGTACCGCTCGCCGAGTTCGTTGACATGGGCTACGTGCGCGATGTAATCGAGCGCGTCGTGGTCGTCAAGCACGATTACCGCGCAAGCTATGAGGCCGTGCGCAAGGCCGCGACTGACTTCCCCTCCTTAAACGTCACCGCCGCCTGGTGGGACAACAGCTGGCATGTCACCGTGGGTGCCCGTCCGCTGCGCGCGACCCTGCTGCAGGGCGCGGCGTGCAGCCTGGTGAACGAGCAGCCTTCCGAGGACGAGCTGCGTGCCCTGGCCGCGTCCGTACGCGCGCTGAGCTACGGCACCAACCTGTGGGGCTCGGCCGACTACCGCCGTCGCATCTCGGCGCCGCTTGCCGTGCAGGCCGTGCGCCGCGCCGCCGGCATCGAGCTTTCGGCCGCGCTTGCCCGCGAGCTCGAGACCGTGCAGATCCCTAAGTTCGCCACGGACGAGTATTCCTGCCGCCGCGTGCCCGGCGTCGATTCTAGCGAGGTGCGCTAATGGCTGCCAAACTCATCGATCTTTCCTTTACGCTCAACGGCCGCAAGGTCAAGGTTCAGATTGCCCCCGACACCATGCTCTTTGCGCTGCTGCGTGAGCAGGGTTGCGCGTCGGTGCGCTGTGCCTGCGAAACCACCAACTGCGGCCTGTGCACGGTGTGGCTCGACGGCGACCCGGTTCTGAGCTGCTCGGTTTCCGCCGCCCGTGTTGAGGGACACACCATCACTACGCTTGAGGGCCTCAAGGCCGAGTCCGAGGCACTGGCCCGCGCAATGGCTGCCGAAGGTGCCGAGCAGTGCGGTTTTTGCGCCCCCGGCCTCATCATGAACGTGCTGGCGCTCGCCCGCGCCGCCAAGGAGGACCCGAGCCTCGTCGCCACGCGCGAGGAGCTCTCGCGCCAGCTCGCCGGCAACCTCTGCCGTTGCAGCGGCTACGAGAGCCAGCTGCGCGCCATCGTCCGCTTCCTCAACGAGTCGGGCGTGCAGGTGGGCTTCGAGATGCCCGAGCTGCCCGTCAACGACACGAGCTCCGACGGCGTCTCCTACAAGCAAATCACCCACAAGCAGCCCAAGAAGGATTCGAAGGCCCTGCTCGAGGGCCGTCCCGTCTACACGGGCGATATGGTGCCCGCCGGCGCGCTCATCGTCAAACTCAAGCGCAGCCCCTATGCCCGCGCCAAGATTCGCTCCATCGACACCTCGCGCGCGTTGAAGGTGCCCGGTGTCGTGGGTGTCTACACCTACGAGGACGTGCCCAAGCGCCGCTTTACCATCGCCGGCCAGAGCTATCCGCAGCCGAGTCCCTACGACCGCCTGATCCTCGAGAACCTCGTGCGCTACCAAAACGAGGAGGTGGCGATCGTCGCCGCCGAGACCGAGGAGGCCGCCGACAAGGCACTCAAGCTCATCAAGGTCGACTATGAGGTGCTCGAGCCGCTGCTCGACTTTACCAAGGCGCTCGATAATGACATCGTGGTCCACCCCGAGGGCGACGTGACCTTTATGTTCCCACAGGGCGGCGATGTTCCGCGCAACCTGGTGTGCAGCGGTACCAGCGATTATGGCGATCTGGACGAGGCCTTCGCCCAGAGCGACATCGTCTTTGAGCGCACTTACACCAGCCAGGCCACGCAGACCGCGCCCATGGAGACCTTCCGTGCCTTTGCGACGACCGACGCGTTCGGCCGCATCTCGGTGACCACCTCTACGCAGGTGCCCTTCCACGTGCGCCGCATGGTCGCGCAGTCGCTCGACATTCCGCAGTCGCAGGTGCAAGTTATTAAGCCGCGTATCGGTGGTGGCTTTGGCTCCAAGCAGACGGGCTGCTGCGAGATCTTCGTGGCGTTCGTGACCCAGCAGACCGGCCGTCCGAGCTATTGCTGCTACACCCGCGAGGAGACCATCACTGCGGGCAATTCGCGTCACCAGATGCAGATGACCGTCAAGCTGGGCGCCATGAACGACGGCACCATCACGGCTATCGACCTGCATACGCTGTCCAACGCCGGCGCGTACGGCGAGCATGCCACCACGACGATCGGCCTATCGGGCCACAAGAGCCTGCCCATCTACAACCACGTGAAGGCAAGCCGTTTTAGCTGGGACGCTGTCTACACCAACACCAACCGCGGCGGCGCGTATCGCGGCTACGGTGCCACCCAGGGCCAGTTTGCCGTGGAGAGCGCCGTCAACGAGCTCGCCGACATGCTGCACATGGATCCCGCCGACCTGCGCCTTAAGAACATTGTGCGCGAGGGCGAGGTCATGCCGCAGTACTACAACGAGAAGCTCAACGCTTGCGCGCTCGACCGCTGCCTGCTGCGTGCGATGGACATGATCGGTTGGCGCGACAAGCCGCTGGCCGTGGACCTGGGCGACCGCGTGCGTGCCCTGGGCTGTGCGCTCACCATGCAGGGCTCGGGCATTTCCAACGTGGATATCGCCGGCATCGACATGCGCCTGGAAGAGGACGGCTTCATTACCATCGGCACCGGCGCCACCGATAACGGCATGGGCGTCGACACGATTCTGGCGCAGATTGCCGCCGAGGAGCTGGGCGTTGAGAGCTCGCTGATTGTGGTGCGCGGCGTGGACACCGACGTGTCGCCGTTCGATGCCGGCTCGTACGCGAGCTCGGGCACGTTCGTGACGGGTCTGGCAGCCAAGAACGCCGCGACGGAGCTGCGTGAGAAGATCTGCGGCAAGGCCGCCCAGATGTGGGACGTGGACGCCGCCGATGTGGTCTTTGATGGTCAGTACGTGCGCCTGTCCGACGAGCGTGCCGCGCGCGAGCAGAACCGCTACCTCACGCTGCGCGACTTTGCCAACCTGTGCGTCAAGAACATCGCGGGCGGCGACGCGCTCACCTCGCATGCTTCTGCCTGCCTGCCCGTTTCGCCCCCGCCGTTTATGGCCGGCATTGCCGAGGTCGAGGTCGACAAGGCCACCGGCAAGGTGACCGTGGTGGACTACGCGGCGGCCGTGGACTGCGGCACCGTGATTAACGAGGCACTTGCGCGCGTCCAGGCCGAGGGCGGCATTGCCCAGGGTATCGGCCACGCGCTCTACGAGATCGTCGAGCACGATGAGCGCGGCCGCCTGCGCACCGGCAACTTTATGAGCTACAAGTTGCCCACGCGCCTGGATATCGGCAGCATTCGCGTGGCCTTTGAGCCGAGCTACGAGCCGACGGGCCCGTTTGGCGCCAAGTCGATCGGCGAGGTCGTCATCAACACGCCGCTCGCCGCCGTGGCCTCGGCCGTCGCACACGCCACCGGCCACCAGGTGCGCTCGCTGCCGATCACGCCTGAGAAGGCCCTGCTGGGGGAGTAGCGGGTCAGCGAACAAGTCGTAATGGGCGTGGTGGGGCAACTCGTCCCGCCTTTTGCACTCGTGGTGAGGTCGTGAGCTTGTAAAAGGTGTGCGTGCGCTTACCGTTCGTATCTGCTATCATTCCTAGTCTGTGCGCTCATGCGGGCGTGGCGGAATTGGTAGACGCGCCAGATTTAGGTTCTGGTGGGATTCCCGTGAAGGTTCGAGTCCTTTCGCCCGCACCATCGCACCTGCGTCGGCTCCCGCCGTCGCGACTCTTTGTTGCATAAAGGTACCAGCACCTCAGATAAGCTGGGCAGTATGAGGAGGAACGTGTTGAACATCACCGCTTCTGACGTCAAGGACGCCAAGCTCACCGCTACGGTCACCATCCCGGCCGCCGACGTCGACGCCGCGATCAAGAAGGCCTACAAGGACACCGCCAAGAAGTACCGCTTCCCGGGCTTCCGCGCCGGCAAGGCTCCCCGTCCGGTCATCGACTCTGCTCTTGGCGCCGAGGCTACCCTCGCTCAGGCCACCAACGACCTGATCGCCGCCAACGAGCCCGTCGTCCTCAACGAGCTGGACATCGTCCCCACCAAGAACGGTGACTACAAGGAGCTCGACCTCGCCAAGGATCACGAGGACTACACCTACACCGTCGAGTTCTCCCTGCGTCCTGCCGCTGAGCTCTCCTCCTTCGACGCCGTCGAGATCGAGATGCCTCCCGCGGAGGTCACCGAGTCCGAGATCAACAACCAGGTCGAGATGCTCCTCAACTACCGTGCCACCTTCGAGGACGTCGAGGGTCGCGCCGTCGAGGCTGACGACTACGTGACCGTCGACCTCAAGGCCGTCGAGAACGCCGACAACTTCGCCGCCGAGGGCCGTATGCTCATCGCCGGTAGCGACAGCAACCCCAAGGAGTTCAACGAGGCCCTGATCGGCGCTAACGTCGACGACGTCAAGACCGTCACCTGGACCGACGAGGTCGAGGAGGGCGAGGAGGCCGAGACCCACACCGTCGAGGTCACCGTCAAGGGCATCAAGGTCCGCAACACCCCCGAGCTCACCGACGAGCTCGTCAAGTCCGACTTTGGCTTCGACAGCATCGACGCCATGCGCGACGCCATCAAGATCGAGATTGAGCAGGACAAGGCTTCCCGCCTCCCGGCCGAGAAGGAGAACCGTTGCGTCTCCGCTCTCGCCGAGCGTCTGCAGCTCGACGAGATGGACGCTGACTACGAGCAGTCCGTCTTTGAGGAGCTTGGCCAGAACTTCCTGTCCAACCTCGCTGCCCGCGGCATGACGCTGGACACCTGGCTGCCCGCTTCCGGCCTGACCATGGAGCAGTTCATCGCCGACCTGCACAAGCAGGCCAACGACGTCGCCCGTGAGTCCCTGGCGCTCGACGCCCTCGCCCGTGAGCTCAAGATCGAGGTCACCGAGGACGATATCAACGCCGAGTTCGAGAAGGCCGGCGTCAAGGACGTCGAGGCTTCCAAGGCCGAGTTCATCGCCGATGGCCGCATGCCTGCCGTCCGCGAGTCCATCCGTCGCTCCAAGGCCGTCGACCACCTGGTCGAGAACGCCAAGGTGACCGAGGTCGACGAGACCGCCAAGGACGCTGAGTAATTCTCGCCACCTTTTCCGCGAGCGCATGGATGCGCCCGTGATGGGGTAAAGTTATAAGCCGGTTATCCGGTTGCTTCGTACGGTGCCAGCCAATGCATAGCATGCGGGCACCGTACGTTTGTCTAGAACCACTATTGGTCCGTAAGAGAAATGGAGATGCGTATGATCGCTAAGTTCGATTCCGCCCTCGTGCCATACGTTATCGAGCAGACGCCGCGCGGCGAGCGCAGCTACGATATCTATTCGCGCCTGCTCAACGACCGCATCATCTTCTTGGGCGAGGAGATCAACTCCGTCAGCGCCAACCTGGTCGTTGCCCAGCTGCTGCATCTTGAGAGCCAGGATGCCGAGAAGGATATCTCGCTCTACATCAATTCGCCCGGTGGCGAGGTCTACTCCGGCCTGGCGATTCTTGACACCATGAACTTCATTAAGCCGCAGGTCTCCACCATTTGTGTCGGTATGGCCGCGTCCATGGCCGCCGTGCTGCTTTCGGCCGGCGCCAAGGGCAAGCGCTTCTGCCTGCCGCACTCCAAGGTTATGATTCACCAGCCCAGCGGCGGTGCCCAGGGCCAGCAGACCGAGATCGAGATCGTGGCCGAGGAGATCAAGAAGACTCGCCGTGAGCTCAACCAGATCCTGTCCGACGCCTCGGGCCAGCCCATCGAGAAGGTCCAGGCCGACACCGAGCGCGACAACTACCTGACCGCTGCCGAGGCCCTCGACTACGGCCTGATCGACCGTATCGTTACCTCGCGCGATCTTGCCGCGAAGGACGCCTAGGATGGCAGGTAACATGCAGGACAACTTTGACGAGAACGGCAACCCCATCCGCTGCTCCTTCTGCGGAAAAGAGCAGGGCCAGGTCCGTCGTCTCGTAAAGGGTCCGACCAACATCTTTATCTGCGACGAGTGCGTCGCCGCCTGCTCCGAGATCCTTGAGGAGTCGCTGGCTTCGGACTTTATGGACGCCGCCCGCAACGGCAATCTCCCGGGCTTCCTCAACGACCACGGCCAGGCTGCTTCCCAGCCCGCCGTTGACCCCGAGGCCGAGGGTTTTGAGCTCGAGGACGACCGTCAGGTCATCACGCACGTGCCGACGCCGCACGAGATCTATGACGAGCTTTCGGCCTATGTTATGGGCCAGGAGGACGCTAAGCGCGCCATGTCGGTGGCCGTGTACAACCACTATCGCCGCGTGATCGAGGGCGGTGCCGCGGTGTCCGCCCTTGACGAGGCATCGGGCATGGGTGCCCAGTTTGACGATGACATGGACGAGGTGGAGCTCGCCAAGTCCAATATTCTGCTGCTCGGCCCCACCGGCACCGGCAAGACGCTGCTGGCCCAGACGCTCGCACGCATCCTCGAGGTGCCGTTTGCCATCGCCGACGCCACCGCGCTCACCGAGGCTGGCTACGTTGGCGAGGACGTGGAGAACATCCTGCTCAAGCTCATCAACGCTGCCGATGGCGACATTGAGCGCGCGCAGGTGGGCATCATCTACGTGGATGAGATCGACAAAATCGCTCGCAAGGCCGAGAACCTCTCCATCACCCGCGATGTCTCGGGCGAGGGCGTTCAGCAGGCGCTGCTTAAGATTCTTGAGGGCACGGTGGCAAGCGTTCCGCCCACCGGCGGCCGCAAGCATCCCCAGCAGGAGCTACTGCAGATCGACACGACCAACATCCTGTTCATCTGCGGCGGTGCCTTTGTGGGTCTGGATAAGATCATCGCCGATCGCGTGGGCAACAAGGGCGTTGGCTTTAACTCCGAGATTGCCGGCCCCACCTCGGTCGACGAGAACGACCTTCTGCGCCAGGTGCTCCCGCAGGACCTCAACGCCTTTGGCATGATCCCCGAGTTCGTGGGCCGTACGCCCGTCGTCACCCAGACGCAGGCGCTTGACGAGGACGACCTGGTATCGATCCTGACCGAGCCCAAGAACGCCGTGGTGCGCCAGTACCGCAAGATGTTCCAGCTCGAGGACGTCGACCTGGAGTTTGAGGACGCGGCGCTGCACGAGATCGCCCGCATGGCGCTCGCCCGCAAGACCGGCGCCCGCGGCCTGCGCGCCATCTGCGAGGACGTGTTGCAGCAGACGATGTTCGACCTCCCCAGCGAGGAGGGCGTTGCCAAGGTCGTCGTAACCGAAGCCGCCGTCAAGGGCGAAGAACAGCCCCAGCGCATCTATGGCTAGACCTGCCTAAAACGTGTTTGCAAATAGCCTCCGACCACCCGCGGTCGGAGGCTATTTTATATATTCGCAATAACCCCAACTACCTGTGCTATTCTGTGTGTTTGTTTAAGCCTCAGCGAAGTCATTCAGACTGAAGTAATCGATACCTAAGGGGAGGAATGCAGACCCTGGCGGGCTTACATTCCTCCCCGGCGGGACAGGGAGAGATATATGGAAGAAATGCCCAAGAACTACGATCCGTCGACCAACGAGCCGGCGATCCTGCAGAAGTGGCTCGACGGCGGCTACTACAAGCGCCGTGAGGGCGTGGGCGACTGCACCGTCACCATTCCGCCTCCCAACGTGACCGGCAAGCTCCACATGGGTCACGCCACCGACGACTCCATCCAGGACGCCATCATCCGTATGGCCCGCATGCGCGGCAAGTCCACGCGCTGGGTGCTGGGCACCGACCACGCCGGTATCGCCACGCAGACCAAGGTCGACAAGAAGCTCAAGAGCGAGGGCATTAGCCGCCTGGAGATTGGTCGTGACAAGTTTGTCGACGCCTGCTGGGACTGGACCCACGAGTACGGCGGCATCATCGTCGAGCAGATCAAGCGCATGGGCTGCTCCGTCGACTTCGACAACGAGCGCTTCACCATGGACGAGGACTATGCCCAGGCGGTGCGCAAGGTCTTCTGCGACTGGTACCATGACGGCCTGATCTATCGCGGCAAGCGCATCGTCAACTGGTGCCCCAACTGCACGACCGCAATCTCGGATGACGAGGCCGAGTACAAGGACGAGAAGGGCCACCTGTGGCACCTGCGCTACCCGCTGACCGAGCCGGTCAACGGCCAGGACTACATTGTCGTCGCCACCACGCGCCCCGAGACCATGCTCGGCGACACGGGCGTTGCCGTCTCCCCGAAGGACCCCGAGAAGGCCGCCTTCGTGGGTAAGACCGTCATGCTCCCGATCGTCAACCGTGAGATTCCCATCTTTGAGGATTGGCACGTCGATGCCAACTTTGGTTCCGGCTTCGTTAAGGTCACCCCGGCCCACGACCCCAACGATTACGCCATGGGTCAGGCCCACGACCTGCCGCAGATCAACATCTTCGACGAGCACGCGGTGGTCGTCGAGGGCTATGGCGAGTTCACCGGCATGACCCGCGAGGAGTGCCGCGAGGCCGTCATCAAGTGGTTCGAGGAGCATGGCCTGCTCGATCACGTCGAGGACCACGACCATTCCGTCATGCACTGCTATCGTTGCGACGCCGCGCTTGAGCCGTGGCTGTCCGAGCAGTGGTTTGTGGCCGTCGACAAGCTCAAGGGGCCGGCGCTCGACGCCGTCAACTCCGGCAAGGTCACCTTCCACCCTGCGCGCTGGACGCAGACCTACACCACCTGGATGGAGAACCTCAAGGACTGGTGCATCAGCCGTCAGCTGTGGTGGGGCCACCGCATTCCTGTGTTCTACTGCGAGGACTGTGGCTGGGAGGACGCCCTTACCGAGGACACCGACGTGTGCCCCAAGTGCGGCGGTCATCACATCCACCAGGACGAGAACGTGCTGGACACCTGGTTCAGCTCGCAGCTGTGGACCTTTGCCACACAGGGCTGGCCGCAAAAGCCGGAGCTGCTCGAGGGCCATCACCCCACGACGGCGCTCGTCACCGCGCGCGACATCATCGCGCTGTGGGTCGCCCGCATGGTCATGAGCTCGCTGTACTTCCTGGACGAGGTGCCGTTTAAGGACGTCGTCATCTACCCGACGATCCTGGCCAAGGACGGCAGCCGCATGTCCAAGTCTAAGGGCAACGGTGTTGACCCCATGGACCTCATCGGCATGTACGGCGCCGACGCCATGCGCTACAACCTGCTGACGCTGTGCACCAACAACCAGGATGTTAAGTTCGACGCGAACATCGATAAGAAGACCAAGAAGCTCGTCGACAGCCCGCGTACCGACCAGGCCAAGAGCTTTGTGACCAAGATCTGGAACGCCAGCCGCTTCCTGCTCATGAACATGGAGGGCTACACGCCCGGCGAGCCCGTCGTGGAGACGCCGGCCGACGCCTGGATGTTCAGCCGCCTGGCCAAGGCCGTCAAGATGGTCACCGAGGGTATCGAGAACTACACCTTTGGCGACATGGCCCGCGGCGTGCAGCAGTTCTTCTGGAACGAGGTCTGCGACTGGTACGTCGAGGTCACCAAGGCCCGCCTGAAGGGCGAAGGCCGTCTGCAGGCTCAGCGCAACCTGATTTTTGTGCTCGACACCTCCATTCGCCTGATGCACCCGCTTATGCCGTTTGTCACCGAGGAGATCTGGGACAACATGCCGGCGAGCGTGCTCGACCTGGACGCCGAGGGCAACGTGGACCGCGCCGAGGCGCTCATGATCGCCAAGTGGCCTGAGCCCGCCGACTACGTCAAGTACGTCGACGAGGACGCCGAGCGCGCGTTTGAGCTGTGCCGCACCGTCGTGTCTGCCGCCCGCGCCACCCGTTCGCGCTATCGCTTGAGCCCCAAGGCCGAGCTCGACGTGGTCGTGCGCGCCGGTGCCGAGGACATCGAGAAGCTCGAGAGCCTGCGTTCTACCATCGAGCCGCTGGCGAATACCGCCTCGCTGGTTATGGGCACCGACGTTGAGAAGCCGGCCGCGAGCATTGCTGTGGTCGACAGCGGCGTCGAGGTCTTTGTGGTACTCGAGGGCAAGGTTGACCTTTCGGCCGAGAAGGCACGCCTGGAGAAGGAGATCGCCGCGGCCCAGAAGGAGCTCGCCGGCTGCGAGAAGACGCTCGCCAACGAGGGCTTTGTGGCCAAGGCCGCTCCTGCGGTGGTCCAGAAGAAGAGGGACCGTGCAGCTGAGCTCAAGGAGATCCTGGCGGCGCTGACTGCTCAGGTTGCTGACTTCTCGTAGGCGTTACTGGGGGACGCGGTTTGGGGCATTGCTCGCTACTGCGGACAGTCCTGCTCGCACGAAGGCCACATTAAGTGGCCTTCGGCTCGTGCGGAACTTGTATCGAGCAAAGCCCCAAACCGCTCCCATGGCGGTTACGGGGGCGTTTGCATCTGGCGTGTTAGGGCCACTTGGTTGTGGTCTTGATCTCGCTGCAAAGCGGTGTTTGGCTGTTATTTTGAATGGGAGGGGCTCGTTGTTTGTTACGGGCCTCTTTTTATGTTGAGGGGACTTTGGGTTATGGCTAAGCGTTCGGGGTCGTATTCTGTGCCGTTCTCGTTTGAGTTGCTTTCGTTTGGTGAGGCTGTGGGGCTTGCTGCTGATACGGGGCGGATTTCTGGGGATGCTGGGCCTCTGCTTGAGACGGTTGTCGATATGCTTGATGAGCTGGGACGTCCGGATGAGTATTTCGATTGCATTCAGGTTGCCGGTACCAATGGCAAGACTTCGACAACGCGTTTTTCGGCTGCCATCCTTCGCGGTGAGGGGTTAAAGACCGCACTGTATACGTCGCCGCAGTTGGTGCACTATCCCGAGCGAATGGAGGTCGATGGGCGTGTCGTGAGCGATGAGGCGTTTGCCCGTGGCGTTTCTGCCGCCGTCGAGGCGGGGCATCGCGTGAATGCTCGTCGTGTGGCGACGGGGGAGCGCGCCTATACCATCACGCCGTTTGACCTGCTGACGGCTGCCGCACTGGTGGTGTTTGCCGAGGCTGCAGTGGACGTTGCTGTGCTCGAGGTTGGCATGGGCGGCCGTTGGGACGCTACGAGTGCGACTGATCCCGTCGCCGTTGCCATCACCGGCATCGGGCTCGACCACACGCGTATTTTGGGCGACACGCTTGAGGCCATTGCGGGTGAGAAGGTCGCGGTCATCAAGTCCGGGCGCCTGGTTGTGCTGGGCGAGGGCACGCATGAGCCGAGCGTTCAGCGCGTGATGGATGCCCGTTGCCGCGAGTGCGGTGTGGTGCCGCTGGTGGTGAGCCACTCCACGACCAAACTTCCGGCGCATATGGGCGATACGGTTGAGTTCAGCTGCACCACGCCGCGCGCGATTTATACGTCGAGCATGGTCAAGCCGGCGTATCAGCCGCAGAATGCTGCGTGCGCGATTATGCTCTGTGAGGGCTATCTGGGCCGCGAGCTCGACCACGATACACTCGACGCTTCGCTTATGGGCTGCCCCACGCCGGGCCGCTTTGATGTGCTGGGAACCGATCCGCTCAAACTGATTGACGCCTGCCATAACCCCCAGAGCTGCGAGAACTTTGTGAGCGCACTGGACGAGATCGACCCGTGCGTAGAGAATCGCCCCACGTTGCTATGTGCCGCGCTGGCCGACAAGGACGTGGCGGGCATCGTTGATGTGCTGATCCCGGCCTTCCCGCGCGTGGTCGTAACCCAGACCGATTCCGATCGCGCCCTGCCGGCAGAGAAACTCGCTGCCCTGGTGGACGCGGACAAGCTTGTGGGCGTGTACCCCAGCGTGTCCGAGGCCCTTGCCGCCTTCGATGCCGCGGGCGTGCCCTTCGTAGCCGCTGGCACCATCACCCTAGCCGGCGAAGTAGCAGGGCTGCTCCGCTAGAGCCCCTCCGCAGGGCGGCTGCCTTGGCCCCCTCATCAGTTGCGGTGAAATAGTTCCTTTTGGGTTCTAGCAGCCCATCCAGGAACTATTCCACCGCAACTTATTGAGGGGCTGTTGGGTAAAGGCTAGTCTAGGCGGACCGGATCGTGGGGGTAAGCGTTGAGGATCTCGACGCCGGACTCGGTGATCAGGGCCAGGTCTTCGATGCGGACGCCGGTGTGGCCGGGGAGGTAGATGCCCGGCTCGATGGAGAACGTCATGCCCGGCTCTACGACCTGCTCGTTGACAAGCGAAACGTCGCCCGGCTCGTGGTCCTGCAGACCAATCGAGTGTCCCAGGCGATGAGTAAAGTACTGCCCATAGCCCGCATCCTCAATCACGTCGCGCGCGGCACGGTCCAGGTCGCACATGCGCACGCCTGGGGCGATGAGCGCCTCGGCGGCCTCGTTGGCGCGGCGCACGATGTCGTAGATGCGTGCCGTCTCCTCGTCCGGCTCGCCCCAAAAGAACGTGCGCGTCATGTCCGAGCAGTAGTTGCGGCGGCGTCCGCCAATGTCGAACAGCACCACGTCGCCGCGCTTGAGTACGGTGTCGTCGGGCTCGTGATGCGGGTCTCCGGCGTTGGCGCCAAAGCTCACGATGGGCGGAAAGCTAAAGCCCTCGCAGTCGTGCATGCGGTACAAACCGAGCATCTGGTCGGCAATTTCGCGCTCAGTCACACCCTCGTGAACGAGCTTGATGGCGTCGGCCATCACGGCGTCGTTGGCGGCCGAGGACACGCGCATGAGCTCCTGCTCAGCTTCGTCCTTGTGGGTGCGTGCGGCGGTGACGGCAAAGTCGCCCAGGAAGAACTCGCTCGCGGCGTGTCGATCCATAAGGGGCATCAAAAAGCCGGAACGCATGACGGTGTCGATGCCAAGCGGCTTAGTCGGATTGACCTCGCGTGCGATGGCGTCGGCCACGACGTCGGTATCGGTGTGGTAGGCCACGCGGGCATTGTCGTACTCGGGCAGCTGATGCAGGGCGTTGACCAAGATCACCGGCTCGGCATCGCGCGCGAGCAGCACGCCACAAAAACGCTCGAACATATCGGCATAAAAGCCGGTCAGATAGTAAATCGACCACGGGTCGTTCACAAGCAGCTGCGCGCCGGGGTGCTGTGCCTCGAGTGCATCGAGCACGCGCGCCACACGCTGGTCATCGACATATGCCATTGTTAGCGCCGGGCGATTTTAGCCGCTAATAGTCAAACTATTTTGACCAATCCCG
>CABQMF010000046.1 GCA_902465265.1 uncultured Collinsella sp.
TTCTTGCGAATGCGCTACGAGGCCGGTTTGATTCATGATGAAGCTGAGTTCAGAAGGGAGTTGGCTGATGCGCTATCTGGTTGCTAAGTGGTTTTCTAAGCAAGGTTCGCTGGTAATGGCCGTTAAACCAGGCAAGGAGCTTGTTGAGATGATGCGAAGGGTACAGGGTCGTTTTGGCACGTCTGACCTTCAGCTCGTTACCATCAGTCGTCCTTCTGCATACGGCGAGTACGAACCGTTTGAGTTTGTTCATTCCGAAGAGCAGCTTGTGGAACGCCTTGAGCAGCAGGCTGCGTAAATAAGGAGAATAATGTCTGAGATTTTTGAACCTAAGAACATCATCGTCACGGGCGGCTGCGGCTTCATCGGCAGCAACTTCGTGCACTACGTGGTGAACAACCACCCCGGGGTGCACGTGACCGTCCTGGACAAGCTGACCTACGCCGGCAACCCCGAGAACATCGCCGGGCTGCCCTCCGACCGCGTGGAGCTCGTCGTGGGCGACATCTGCGACGCCGCGCTGCTGGACGAGCTCGTCCCCGGCCACGACGCCATCGTGCACTACGCCGCCGAGAGCCACAACGACAACTCCATCGCCGACCCGGAACCCTTCCTGCGCACCAACGTCGAGGGCACCTTCCGCCTGCTGGAGGCCGTCCGCAAATACGGCATCCGCTACCACCACGTCTCCACCGACGAGGTCTACGGCGACCTGGCGCTCGACGACCCGGCCAGGTTCACCGAGGAGACGCCCTACAGGCCTTCGAGTCCCTACAGCTCGACCAAGGCGTCCTCCGATATGCTAGTGCGCGCCTGGACCCGCACCTACGGGCTGCGCACCACGATCTCCAACTGCTCCAACAACTACGGCCCCTACCAGCACGTGGAGAAGTTCATCCCGCGCCAGATCACGAACATCGTCGATGGCGTCCGCCCCAGGCTCTACGGGAAGGGCGAGAACGTCCGCGACTGGATCCACACCGAGGACCACTCCTCGGCCGTCTGGGACATCCTGACCAAGGGCCGCATGGGGGAGACCTACCTCATCGGCGCAGACGGCGAGAAGAACAACATCACCGTCCTGCGCATGATCCTGGAGGCGATGGGCCGCGACCCCGAGGACTTCGACTGGGTCGCCGACCGCCCCGGCCACGACCGCCGCTACGCCATCGACAGCACCAAGCTCCAGCGCGAGCTGGGCTGGAGGCCGGCCCACACCGACTTCGCCGAGGGGCTCAAGGCCACCATCGACTGGTACGTCGAGAACGAGTCCTGGTGGCGCCCGGCCAAGGAGGCCACCGAGGCCCGCTACCGCGCGCAGGGCCAGTAAGTTACCACACTGATCGAGGGCGCTGTCGCGAACTACTCGCGGCGGCGCCCGAGTACGCGAGACGCCTTCTCGGCCCGTGCACGGCGAGCTCCCTTGCGGACATGGGGATGATCCCGGGGGAGCTCGCCGCGCACGGGCCGGGACTTTGGAAAGGAACGGACCCTATGGCAGAATTTGAATTCGAGAAACAGCTCACCGTAACGGAGACCGGCATCCCCGGCCTCAAGGTGGTGGACCTCCCCGTCCACGGCGACAACCGCGGCTGGTTCAAGGAGAACTGGCAGCGCGAGAAGATGGTGGCCGCGGGCATCCCCGACCTGCGATTCGTGCAGAACAACATCTCCTTCAACGACAACAAGGGCGTCACGCGCGGCATCCACGCCGAGCCCTGGGACAAGTTCATCTCCGTGGCCACCGGCTCGGTCTTCGGCGCGTGGGTGGACCTCCGCCCCGGCGCGGGCTTCGGCAAGGTCTTCACCTGCACGCTGGACCCCTCGCGCGCCATCTTCGTGCCGCGCGGCGTGGGCAACTCCTACCAGGCCCTGGAGGACGGCACGGCCTACACCTACCTGGTGGACGCCCACTGGTCGCTCGAGCTCAAGAAGACCTACACCTTCGTGAACCTGGCCGACCCCGAGCTCGCCATCCAGTGGCCCATCCCTCTGGAGGAGTGCGAGCTCTCCGAGGCCGACAGGGCGCACCCGATGCTCGCCGACGCCCTGCCCATGGCCCCGCGCCGCACGCTCGTGACCGGCTGCAACGGCCAGCTGGGCCGCGCCGTGCGCGCCATGGCCGAGGAGCGCGGCCTTAACGGCTCCTTCGACTACTGCGACATCGACACCTTCGACATGTCCGACCCGGCGGCCTACGGCAAGTTCGACTGGTCGCTCTACGGCACCGTCATCAACTGCGGCGCCTACACCGCGGTGGACAGGGCGGAGACCCCCGAGGGCCGCAAGGCGTGCTGGGCCGCCAACGCCACGGGACCGGCGCTGCTCGCCCGCACGTGCGCCGAGCACGGCATCGCGCTCGTGCACGTGAGCTCGGACTACGTGTTCGACGGCACCGCGGAGCTGCACTCCGAGGACGAGGCGCTCTCGCCCCTCTCCGTCTACGGCCAGTCCAAGGCCGCCGGTGACCTCGCCGTCGAGTCCTGCCCCGCGCACTACATCCTGCGCTCCAGCTGGGTCATTGGCCGCGGCCACAACTTCGTGAAGACCATGCGCGCTCTCTCCGACCGCTGCGCCGACGCCGGGGACGCCCTCGAGCGGGTCACCGTGGTGGACGACCAGGTGGGCCGCCTCACCTTCACCGAGACCATGGCCGGCGCCATCTTCCATCTGCTCGGCTACCGCGAGGGCGACATGGAGCCCACGGCCCCGGCGCCCTACGGCCTGTACAACTGCACCAACTCCGGCGACGCCGCCAGCTGGGCCAAGATCGCCGCGGCGGTGTTCGATCGCGCCAACGGCAACGGCGGCAGGGTGGTGCCGGTCTCCACGGCGGATTATTACGCCAACGCCGCCGGCCCCATCGCCCCGCGCCCGGAGCACTCCGCGCTGGACCTCTCCAAGCTCGATGCCACGGGCTTTGCGCCCGCAGACTGGCACGAGGAACTCGACGTGTATATGGACGAGTTGTTGGCTGAGTAAGCTGTTTCTCATTCTTGTTAAGCTTGCTTGCACGTTTAACCTTCGGGAGTACGCTATTCCTGTAGTGTCGTTAATAGCTTACAAGGCATGCTTTAGATTTCTGCTAAAAGGGGAGGGTGCCCAATAGAGCCCCCTCCCCTTTGCGTGTGGAATATGTTGGAGCGGCCTAACCTGATCGCGCAAAAAGCCTACTGCCAGCCAGCAACTTCCTGGGCCGTGGGGGTGGTGCGTACGGCAAGCTCCGTCTGGGCATCCGTGGACGTGGTTATCGTAAACGTCAAGGTCTCCTCTTCCTGCGGGGCGAGCTGGACCTGTCCGCCGTATTGCCAGACCTGGCAATTACCGTACTTGGTCTCGGCATACGTAGTGCCGGCGCTGGACTGGATGTTTGAAATGGTTCCGTTGGCCGGCGCGTACAGCGTTACACCGTAGATCATGTTGCCGAGCGCCTTGAGCTCCGGGTTGTAGCCGGAGATGTAATGCGTAAGCGTCTGGGCCTCTTCGGTCGTGCAGTTGTTCTTTACGCGAACGGTAACGTCGTACGTCTTCGACCCGTCTGCATTTGCAGTGCCCTGGCCAACCTCGATATGGGAGCTTAGATACCAGCTCATTTTTGCCCAGGTGTTGTCATCAATATAGACGCCGAGCTCGGGAACGGTGCTATCTTGCGAGACAGCACCCTCGAGACCGAGTTTAGCGATCGCATTCTCTTCGTCTGCGTTTTCCATCCATACCATCACGCGGCCGGCTTTGGCGTCCTTGGCCACGGTTTCTATGAGGGCGGTAAGATCGACCTTGCCCAGATTGCTCATTACCTGCTTAGCAGCTGCGCCAGCAGCTTCTGCAAAGTATGGGTCTTGATCCGGAACGGCTTTTTCGAGGTACACGTTGTGGAGGAGAATTGTTGCGGCATTGGTGCCATCGATGGTGGAGCCATCGCTGAGCGTAACCCCGCCGGTGAGTGCAAGCAGGTGCTGCAGGAACACGGGATCGACCGCTATCGCTCCGTTGGCCACATCTCCCACGCGGTCCGCCCAGAGGTCGCGTACGTGCATTCCGGTAGAAGACCAATCGGGGTTCGTGGTGATGAGCTGGGGAATCTTGGTGTAGCCGTTGGGATACATCGTCTGTTCGACCTCGGTGGTGGGAAGCGTTCCCTCGCCACCGTTGAGCTTTGAAATGCCGGAGAATTCACCGAGCTCGATCTTGCCGTTCGTGACGGTGAGTAGACCGGTGGAGCCGGGGAAGCCGCCCGTGGCGCGTAGCTCGGAGTTGTTCTGGGCAACTACGACATACGTACGTGTTTGGCCATTTGCGCCGAGCATCTGCGGCAGGTACGGAGCGACTGCCGATGCGGCGTTTACGGTGTCGTTGAGGGTGGCTACGAGGGGCTTGGCTTTTTCAAGAGCTGTCTGTAGCTGGGCGATGTGCGCGTCGGGGAGAGCGCTCATCTCTTTCGCGGCCTTGTTTATAGATGGCTTGGAATTTGAGAGAACGGTGCACACGTTGGTTAGCAGGTTGATGTTGATGGATCCGTTTTCGGTAAAGAGGGTGTTGAGGCCCTGACCCTTGAGCGCCTCCGCAACGGGCGTGAGCGCGTCGTTTGCAAGCGTATCGAGCGTTGCCGAGATGGTCTGAACGGACTTCACATCGCTCCCGAGAACCGGAATAAAACTCGCGATATTCCAGAGTGCACTCGAGGTGGTCGAGTGCATGCGCCCGGCCGCGGCATCGATGTTCTGAGCAGCATCGAGCACGCCGTCCATGTTTCCGGTTTTTACGGTTTCTGAGGCACTTTGCGCGCTGGCAATAATGGAGTCTGCATCCGTTTTAACGTCCTTGACTTGCCTGAGGAGGACAGCTCCGGAGGCGCCGCAAGCGACGAGCAGAGCAACGACGATGCCTACGACGATGGGCCAGCGCTTCTTCCTGCGAATCCTTTTGCGCTCGAGTGGTTCTTCATCGTAGTGAAGATCAAGATACGGAAAGTGAACGTATTGGGCGGTATCGCTGGGAGAATTATATGCTTCGAAAGCCCGGGGCGCCTCCTGTGCCTGCGGTATTGTCCCCGTGTCGTCAAGAGGCTTGAAGCGTTTGCCATGGTATTTCGTTGTTGTTCTCAGTATCGCTGGAATTGTGGTATTCGTTGCTGTTGGAGAAATGAGACCCCATGTGCCCTCCTATAGTTTTGTTCCAGTCCAATAGTATACGTGCGGGAGGGCTTCATGCAGCGTCTTCAATAGATGATGCATGAAATATTATGAATATCGTATCAGTAGCGCATCGAATGTTCGCCATGCTGAATATCGAGACGTTTATCCCAAGATGCGGTGCTTGATGCTAGAGAGAATGCCCCTAGTGTAGATTCGCTTGGCTTGGGCGTCCTCATCGCGCTTGATATCGAGACGCGGGTAGCCGCTCGTGTACTCTACGTTGGGGTTGGCGAGCACGTCTTGGCGCATGACGGGGAAGCGGCGCCAGAGCTCGGCAAGGCCCGTGGCGCTTCCATAGATGGCGTTGAGGTTTGCGGCCGCTACGTAGGCGCTGCCGTGGGTGGTGGCGCGCGCATGAGGGGTGCCGAGGACGAGCTTGTCTTGCTGACGCAGGAGGAACGAGAGCTCCATTACCTCGGTTTGGAGGTTCCCGTATTCGTGGAGCTGACCGGCAATCGTTTCAAGATCGCTGCGCCGGATCATGAAGAGGTCGGGGCTTGCGGCCGAGAAGTTGCACGTTGCCTCTGCAAGGCCGTTGTAACCGCCGCCCATGTTGTCCGTGAAGTTGCGGTTGGGGGCAACGGGGGTTCCGTCCGCGAGGAGCACGGTGCCCGCTTGTGCGATGAGACCATCGGGGTAGAAAAGCTTGGGCGAGACAATGCCTACCTCGGCTCGGCAGAAGTAGGCCGCAGTGGTTGCGATGCAGCTCTCGTCGTCGAGTTCGATCATGTCGGTTGCGAAGGCGATGAGGTCTGTATCCAGGGTTTCGAGTGCCTCTCGCGTCGCCGCCCTGAGGCTCGCGGGGTTCAGGATGATGCTTGTATTCGAGATGCCGTGCGCATTACCAACAGATTTGAACAAGCGCGTCGTGTCTTGCGTGTTGTTGCTCAGAATGGCTAAACCCACGCGTGGAGGGCGCGATGCCTTCTTGTAATCCACGTGGTACACGCAGGAATTATGGGTTTCTGAAACGTGAGTTTCAATGCCTCGGCGTGAGAAATGGTTCTCCAGCGCCGTGGCTCCGGCAAGAACGGCGTAGGGCTTGGACTCCATGACGCCGCCGTTGGTGGAGCCGGCGTGCACGCGCCAGTGGTAGAGGACCTCGGGAATGTGGCAGATGCAGCGGGCGTGCTCCACGGCCTTGAGGGAGAGGTCGTAGTCCTGAGCTCCGGAGACTTCGTCGGGCGACAGCTCCACGCGGTCGAGGATGTAGCGGTTCACCATGAGCATGTGCACCATGTAGTTGTGCGAGTAGAGTAGGTCACGGTTGAAGTCGGGCTTGAAGCGCGGGGCGTAGCCGGCGGCGTCGTCTTCCTCGAAGTTGTCCTCGTCGCAATAGAAGAGGTCCGCATCGGGGTGCTCGGCGGCGAAGGCCATGTAGCGCTCGAGCACGTAGGGGGAGAGCGTGTCGTCATGGTCGGCAAAGGCCACATAGTCGCCCGTGGCGGCGCGAATGCCTATGTTGGTATTGCCGGCGATGCCTAAGTTCTCGGGGAAGTCAATGGTCTTGATGCGCGGGTCCGCGTAGGTGGCCAGTACTTCCTGCATGCCCTCGTTGTCCGGGCTCGCATTTACCAGCACGAGCTCCCAGATCGTATAGGTCTGCGCGAGCACCGAGTCGATCATGTCGCGCAGGTAGGGCAGCGGCGTGTTGTAGAGCGGGCAGATGATGCTCACGAGCGGGTGGAAGTCTGCGGGAATGGAGCCTTCCGGCAGGGGCTGGGGCTTGGGATAGCTCGCGTACGCGCCGTCGATGCTGGGATTCACCATGTCGAGGTCGCGGCGGATACGCATGCGCTCGCGGCGCCTGCCCGTCATGGTATCGAGCGACATGTCCTGGTAGGTGAGGTTGAAGTTGGCGGTGAAGCCATCGGCCTTGACGGAGAGGACGGGGTTGGCTCCTTTGGCCTGGGGCTCCAGGATGAAGAATTCCGCGTGCGCGTTAAGGGGCGTACCGCTCTTGGCGGTAAGGGCAAAGTCCGCGGGGTTGGGCAGCGCGTTTCCGCAGCCCTTCAGCTCTGCCCGGTAGACAACCCGGTCTCCATCGGCCTCGAATACTTGGTCGATGGTTGCGGTGATGGACGAAGCGGCCATGTGGATATCCGATCTGCAAATGTGCCAGAAGAGCCGGGGCTTCGGTGTTAGTCCGCGGCGAGAGGTTTTGTGATTCGGGTCAAATGATAGCAAAAGGGAGAGTGTGCGGGGCTTCCTTGGTATCCTTGTTCAGATAAGAATGCAGCCCGGCGCTTAATGCGCTTTGCCGTCGTGTCCCTGAAAGGTCGTCTTGCATGAAATCCGACGCTTCCGCGCTCGTTTCCGTCATCATTCCCGTGTGCAACGTGGAAAAGTATCTCGCCCAGTGCCTGGAGAGCATCTGCTCCCAAACGCACCGTGAGCTGGAGATCATCTGTTTGAACGATGGCTCGAAGGACGGCTCCCTAGCTATTCTTCGCGAGTTTGAGACGCGCGACCCGCGCGTGATCGTTGTTGACAAACCCAACGAGGGCTACGGCGCCACGTGCAACCGTGGCTTAGAGATGGCTCACGGCGCGTGGGTTTCCGTCATTGAGCCGGACGACTGGATCGACTCGGCCATGTACGAGCGCATGCTCGCGCGCGCGGCCATGGTGGATGGTCCCGTGGACATCGTCAAGTGCCCGTGGATCGACGTGCACGATTGGGACGACCCGGACATGCAGTACGAGCAGCAGTGCGTTCTGGCGCACCGCCTGCCCAACACCACGCGCCCCGTGACTCTGGTCGACCTGCCCATCATGGTGGAGCAACACCCGAGCATTTGGAGCGCCATCTACCGCCGCGACTTCTTGAACGAGTGCGGCATCCGCTTTGTCCCGTACCCGGGCGCTGGCTGGGCGGACAACCCGTTCCTCATCGAGGCGTTCTGCCAGGCCAAGGCCATCATGACGTTCGATGAGGCCTTCTACCACTACCGCTGTGACCTTCCCGGCGCTACGTACAACCACAAGAAGGACAGTGCCGTGGCCCTGCCCTTCGACCGCTGGTGTAACATGACGGACATCCTCGAGCGCCTGCACGTGACCGACCTCGGTATCCTCGAGGCGCACTATATGCGCGGCTTTAACTACATCCACGGCGCAATCGTGGACGATGGCTGGGAGAACCCCATCGTGCAGGACGGCACGCGCCGTGTGTTCTCGCGCATGGATACCGACATCGTGCTCGGGCATCCCAAGCTTTCACCTAAGCGCAAGCGCTTCTACCTGGAGCAGATGGGCATTACCGGCCGCCACGTGCCGGTGTGGCCGCGCGTGAAATACTTCGCAAGCGAGACGGCATTCTTCGTGCGAACCAACGGCGTTGGCGGCCTGGTGCGTAAAGTGGGCGGCTTTGTGAACGGCAAGCAGATTGCCCGCGCCCGTGCGAAGGAGAACGCAAAGGGGTAGGGGGTCCTGCTTTTGTTTTCATGAGCGAAGCCGACGAAGACGGTGAAGACGAAGGATATCCGGAGGCGCTGCGGCCCGGTGCGAGATTCTTCGACTGCGGTTTAACTGTTCGCAGGGACATGATGGAAATGGCCTGCAGGGCCCCCGACTCTCCTGATTGTGTGCAGCTCGCCGGGGCGAGAAATCGCGCAAGCGCCCCTGTGTTAACATATGTTCTTCGGCAAGGGCGGCATCTGCCGCTAACGTGCAATCAATAGGGAGGCGTCGTCGGTGTCCTCACAGACTCTTGCAACCGAAAAGGCCCCGCGTCCGTATAAGAAGGATCTGCTCATCCTCGAGCAGCTCGTCACCAAGGACTTCAAGCTCAAGTACCGTCGTAGTTTCCTCGGTGTGTTGTGGAGCGTTCTCAACCCATTGCTCATGATGGTCGTCATGTCCATCGTGTTCTCTTACATGTTTGGCAGCAACGTCCCCAACTTCCCACTCTACCTCATCGTGGGCAACGTCACGTTCTCGCTCATGAGCGACTCCACCAACGCAGCGCTTACGAGTATCATCAACGCCGCGCCGCTGCTGAAGAAGGTCAAGGTCAACCGGTATATCTTCCCGGTGCAGAAGGTCTTGTTCGCGCTCGTGAACTTTGCTTTCTCGCTCATCGCCGTGGCCATCGTCATGCTGTTCTTCCAGGTTATGCCCACGTGGCACTTCATCTGGCTGCCCCTGTGCCTGTTCTTGCTGATGCTCTTCTGCATCGGCGCGGGCATGGCCATCGGCGCGCTCTCCGTCTTCTTCCGCGACATCATCCACCTGTGGAGTGTCGTCATCATCGCGTGGACCTACCTCACGCCCATCTTCTGGGACCTCTCCCTGCTTATCGACAAGGGCGCCCCGCACTGGATCATCATGCTGGTGAAGATAAACCCCATGTACAACTACCTCGAGTTCATGCGTGATATTTTCCTGTGGCAGCAGAACCCCACGCCCACGGTGCTCCTTATGTGCATCGCGTGGGCCATCATCGCGCTCATCATCGGTATCTTCGTGTTCAAGAAGACCGAGCACAAGTTCATCCTCTACGTCTAAGGCGGCACCATGGCAGACGCTAACAACACCGAGTACGCCATCGAGGTCGACGACGTCACGATGGTCTTCAACATGGCCAGCGAGCAGCTCAACTCCCTCAAGGAGTACTTCATCAAGCTCGTGCGCCACGAGTTGTTCTTCAAGGAGTTCCATGCTCTGGAGCACGTGAGCTTTAAGGTTAAAAAGGGCGAGGTCATCGGCCTGGTGGGAACCAACGGTTCCGGTAAGTCCACCATGCTCAAGATCATCGCCGGCGTGCTCGAGCCCACGAAGGGCACCGTGACGGTTCGTGGCAACATCGCGCCCCTCATCGAGCTGGGCGCTGGTTTCGACCTCGAGCTCACCGCGCGTGAGAACATTTTCCTCAACGGTGCGCTTTTGGGTTACTCCAAGCAGTTCATGAATGAGCACCTGGACGAGATCGTGGACTTCGCCGAGCTGCGCGACTTCCTCGACATGCCCATGAAGAATTACTCATCCGGTATGGTCGCGCGCATCGCGTTCGCCATCGCCACCGTGGTGGAGCCCGACATCCTCATCGTCGATGAGACGCTCTCTGTGGGCGACGTGTTTTTCCAGCAGAAGTGCGAGCGCCGCATCCAGAGCTTCATAGATTCCGGCAACGTGACCGTGCTGTTCGTGAGCCATTCCATCGAGCAGGTGGAGCGCATCTGCACCTCCGCGGTGTGGATCGAGAAGGGTCACGAGCGCATGATCGGCCCGGTGGACGAGGTCTGCGCGGCTTACAAGGCGCAGTTCGACTAACATGTCCGACGCGTGCGACGAGGCGGCCGCGAGTGAGCGCCGCCCCTTCTTTTCCATCATCATGCCCTGCTATGGCGTGGCGGCCTATCTGCCCGATGCCGTAGCGTGTGTCCATGCCCAAACGTGTGCGGACTGGGAGCTCATCTGCGTTGACGACGCCTCTCCCGATAACGTCGCGGAGCTCGTCGAGCATGCCGCTGCCGAGGATCCGCGCATTCGCCTTGTGCGCCACGAGGAGAACCAAGGCCTGTCCGGCGCGCGCAATACCGGCATCGCGGCGGCGCGCGGCTCTTACGTCTGGATGCCCGACCCGGATGATGCGTACGCTCCCGACCTACTCGAGCGCTGTGCCGAGAAGATCTATTTCCAGGCCGATGCGGGGGTCAGGACCGACGTCGTGGTGTTCGGGCTTACCGAGGAACTCTTCGATGCGGACGGTTCCGTATGCGGTGCGCACGACATCGTGCCGGCGCTCGACGGGGCTTTTTCGGGCTCCGATGCGCACGCGCAGGTTCTCGACCTCGAGGACCGTACGCTTCTGGGCTATGCGTGGAACAAGGTCTACCGTGCGGAGGTGCTGGACGGTATCGCGTTCGAGACCGTCCCCCTCATCGAGGACGTCGTCTTCAACGTTGCGGTCTTTAATCGCGTTGAGAACCTCGTGCTCGTGGCGCGTCCTTTGTACCGCTACGAGAAGCGCGCGGCCGCCAACCTGACGGCCAAATTCGTGCCCGAGTACTACGAGGTGCATCGCCGTCGCATCGACGATGTGTACCGCCAGCAGGTGTCGTGGGGCCTCGATTCCGCCGATGTCCGCTCCCGCCTCGGGGCTCGTTATGCGCGCTACATCTTGTCCGCGCTCGAGCGCAACTGCGATGCGCGCGCGGGGCTGAACCATGCGGACCGCGTGGCCTTCTGCCGCAGCGTCATGGACGACGGACTCTTCCGCGTGCTCGTCCTGGATGCGCGCCCACAGGGCAGGGGAGCCCGCGTGTGCGTGGGCCTTCTCAAGACGCGCAGCGCCCTGGTGTGGTGCGCCGTCGGTCGCATCATCCACCTCGTGAGGTCGCGCGCCGGCCTCGCGTACCGTAAAGCCACGTTTTCCCGTTAGGAGCTCCCGTGCCCAAGAACGCGTTCGACACATCTGCACCACAGCTCACCGTCGCTGTTCCCGCGTACAACGTCGAGTCCTACCTCGCGCGCGGCCTCGAGTCCTACCTCGACCCGCGCTTCGTGGGCAATCTCGAGGTTATCGTTGTGGACGATGGCTCCACCGACGGCACCCGCGCGCTCGCGGAGGACTTCGCGGCTCGCAGCAACGGCGTGATCCGCGTTATCTCCAAGGAGAACGGCGGGCACGGTTCGGCCGTGAACGCCGGCATCGAGCACGCGCGCGGCCGTTACTTCCGTGTGATCGACGGCGACGACTGGGTGAACGCCGACGGCATGGCCGAGCTGCTCGATCGCCTGGCCGACCTCGACTGCGATCTTGTGGTGGATAAGAAGCGCGAGGTCGATATGACCACAGGCGAGGAGCGTGCATTCCCGCTGGCGAAGGGTGTCGTTCCCGGCCGCGTGCTCGATTTCTCGACCGTACTCACCAACGGCGACACCGTCTTCCAGATCATGATCCATACGCTCACCGCGCGCACGGACTACCTGCGCGGTATCGGTATCAAGCTGCTCGAGCACACGTTCTACGAGGACTACGAGTACGTCGTCAAGGCGAGCGTGCCGGCCTCGACCATCTGCTATCTGGATGTCGAGGTGTACCAGTACCTCGTGGGCAACGCCAACCAGTCCGTGAACCACGACAACTACGTGCGTCGCTGGGACGACCATTCCCGCGTGGTGACCGAGCTTTTGGCCTATCTCGAGCGTTGCGAGCACGATGAGGTCCGCGCGGCCACCGGTGAGAAGCTCTCGAACGAAGCCGTCTACTACGTCCGTGAGAAAGTCCATCTCATCGTGGACACGCACTATAACATCGCGCTTCTGTTCGACGAGGACCGCAGCCGCGGCCGTGCGCGCGCAAAGGAGTTCCGTCGCGAGCTTCGCCGCGCCGACATCGACCAGTGGACGCGCGGAGAGCAACGCTACCGAATGGCCATGCTGCTTAACCGCCTGAGCCTCTCGTATAATTCCATCAAGCGCCTGGTTGCCAGGCGCCGTCACTAGCAAGCCAACAGGGGATACTCCATGAGTCGCAAACCGCGCATCGCCATATTCAGCGCCGACGCCAAGCTTGGCCACGAGGTCAAGGGCGCTACGCGCTACACGTTTCTCGCGAGCCTGCTCGTGGAGCGTGGTTTCGACGTTGATTTCATCACGAGCGGTTTCCAGCACTGGGAGAAGCGCCAACGCGATTTGGATTCGTTCGATGCGAGCGCGCATCCGTTCAACGTCAAGTTCATTTCCGAGCCGAGCTACCCGGCCAACATGTGCCCGCAGCGCATCTGGGCGCATCATGTGATGGCCAAGCGCGTGAGCGCGTATTTCGACGCCAACCACGACTACGACCTCATCTACTGCCAGATTCCTCCCAACGATGTGACGCTTGCCGCGGGACGGGCGGCCAAGCGCTATGGTATCCCCTTCGTGGTGGACGTGAACGACCTGTGGCCCGAGGCCTTCCGCATCGCGCTCGATGTGCCCGTTGTGTCGGACCTGCTGTTCGCACCGTTTGAACGCCAGGCGCGCCGTGCCTACGCGTTGGCAGACGCCGTGGTGGGAACCTCCGACGAGTACGCGGCGCGACCCTTCCGCGATCGCGCGGAGGACATTCCCAAGCTCGTGGTGTACGTGGGCAACGATCTCGCGGAGTTCGACGCCGGAGCTGCGGAAAATGCCGCTTCGGTGGTGAAGCCCGCCGGTGAGGTCTGGGTTTCCTATGCCGGCAACATCTCGGCGCTCTACGACCTGGAAACGCTCGTCGAGGCGGTGGCCATCGCCGCCAAGGCTCATCCCGAGCTCAAGCTCAAGATCTTGGGCGATGGACCGGAGCGTGGATCCGTCGAGGCCGCCGTCATGCGCACCGGCGCTCCCGCCGAGCTTCTGGGTTATATGCCGTACCGCACCATGGCCGCCTGGCTCAAGGCGTCCGACATGGTGGTGAACTCGCTGGTGGCCAACGCGCCGCAGAGCGTGCCCACCAAGATTGGCGACTACCTTGCCTCGGGCCGCCCCATGGTCAACACGTCCATGAACGCGGAGTTCCGCGAGAAGGTGGAGCGTGAAGGTTTTGGCGTGAACGTGGTTCCCGGCGATGCCGAGGGACTCGCGAAGGTGATCTGCGAGCTGGTGGAGGACGAAGCGGGGCGTGCGCGCATGGGTCATGTGGCGCGCGAGCTCGCCGTGGCCCAGTTCGACCGTCCGCATTCCTACGAGGCGACCGTCGACCTTATTCGGAGTTTGATTGCCGAGCGCTCGAAGTAAACCGCACGCGTCTGCTCGTGCGCGAGGCGGAGTGCATGCTGGAGGCCGGCAAATAGGCCTACTTCTTTGCCAAAGTTGCGTGAGAAGGAGTGCCAACGCACGGCGTAGGGGCGGTTTACCTCGCGTTCGTGTTGTCGTTGCGATAGTCACCGAAGGTGTATTTGTTATACACGTTGACTTCCCACTGCTTTTTTTCGACCTTTGCCACGGAGTCGAGGATAAAACCAGTCGCGAGACTTAAGCCACATAGGAACATAAACGATGCGGCGAGCAGGGCGGTTGGGAAACGCGGAACAAGACCGGTCTGGAAATACTCGACAATGATGGGAATGCCCAGGGCAAGACCGATTATTGCAAACAGGAGCGCAACGAGGCTGAAAAATTTGAGCGGGCGGTAGTCCTTGAACAGCGTGCCGATCATGGCGACAACTTTGATGCCGTCGCTGACGGTGTTGAGTTTGGACTCGGAACCCTCGGGGCGGTCACGGTACTCAATAGGCACATCTTTGATGCGCCAGCGGTGGTCGACGGCATGGATGGAGAGCTCGGTTTCAATCTGAAAGCCCTCGGAAAGCACGGGGAACGTTTTGACAAAGGGGCGGCTCATGGCGCGATAGCCCGTCATGACGTCATCGAAGCTGTATCCGTAAATCCATTTGATCATGGCACGAACCAGATTGTTGCCAAAGCCGTGGAAGGCGCGCTTGTTTTCCTCGGCGTAGGTGCCGTTGGACAGGCGATCGCCGACGGTCATATCGGCTGTACCATTAAGAATGGGCTCGCAGAGGGCTTTTGCCGCTTCGGCGGGGTAGGTGTCGTCGCCGTCGACCATGAGGTAGCAATCGGCGTCGATATCGCGGAACATCTGACGGCAGACATTGCCCTTTCCCTGCCGGGGCTCAAAGCGCACCGTGGCGCCGTGTTCCGTTGCGATGCGCGAGGTATCGTCTGACGAGTTGTTATCGTATACATAGACCGTCGCCTGCGGAAGCTCGCGGTGGAAGTCGTCAATGACTTTGCCGATCGTGAGGGCTTCGTTGTAGCAGGGGATAATGACGGCAATAGATTCAGAATTCACTCAATGCTCCTTTGATATTCAATCGTAGAAAGTATAGCCGTTTGGCCCTGGCATCCTGAGATGTAGCCGTCTTCCACAAGTCCGAGCGCAAATTCATCTTCTACATCTAAAGGAATGCTGTGATGACTGAATCTGTTGTTGATTACAACGAGCAGCCTCTGGCTGTCGAGGTCGACGCCACCACCATGATCTTTAACATGGCGTCTGACTCGCTGACCTGCCTCAAAGAATGTTTTATTAAGCTCGCTAAGCATGAGTTGTTCTTTGAGGAGTTTAGGGCGCTTAGGCACATCTCGTTTGATATTCACCGCGGTGAGGTCGTGGGCTTGGTCGGTACTAATGGTTCCGGCAAGTCCACGATGCTCAAGATTATCGCTGGTGCGCTCGAGCTTAGCGAGGGCAGCGTTAAGGTTCATGGCAACATTGCACCTCTGATTGAACTTGGAGCTGGCTTTGATCCCGAGCTGACGGCACGCGAGAACATTTATTTGAACGTTGCGCTAGTCGGCTATACCAAGGAATTTATCGATGCCGACTTTGATGGCATTATCGAGTTCGTTGAGCTGCAGAACTTTGTCGACATGCCGCTCAAGAACTTCTCTTCGGGTATGGTTGCGCGCATCTGCCAGCGTGCGTTTGGATTGAGAAGGGCGACCTTCGTATGGACGGCCCGGTCGATGAGGTATGCGAGGCATACCGCGAACAGTTCAAGTAGGTTATACTTATTTGCGCTTGGCGGGCTCGCGCTTGCTTGGCGTGCGGTTATTTGCTCCATTAGCTCAGTTGGATAGAGCAGGGGACTTCTAATCCCAAGGTCGACGGTTCGAATCCGCCATGGAGCACCTTTTGTTTAATAAGCTCAGCTTTTGCTGGGCTTTTTTGTTTCAAGACTTTAGTCTGCTGGCCGCGCAGCGGCCAGCTTTAAACCACCCGCTACG
>CABQMF010000047.1 GCA_902465265.1 uncultured Collinsella sp.
CCAGCATCCAAAGATGTCGAAAAATGTCGACTTTGGATGCTGGTGTGCATGTTTAGGCCGTATGGGGTGGGGCCTTGGACGGACGGGATGCGCGTACTAGAGCAGGTTCTTCTGGACCCACGCGATGATGTCGCTCGACTCGTAGAGTGGCTTGCCGTCGATGAACAGGCAGGGAACCTGGCGTTTTCCGCCGACGGCGATGAGTGTCTGTTCGGCATCGGAATCGGTCGAGATATTGCGCTCGGGGATGGTCGCGCCGTTATCGGCAAGGAAACGCTTGACCTTTAAGCAATACGGGCAGCCGGTCATAACGAATAGCGCGAGCTCGTGATCAGTAGCCATGGGTCTCCAATCGGTTGAAGTTTTGATTGAAATACCCAAAGCCGCCGCGGTCTATGCGCGCGTCAACGACGACTCGATGGCCTGTACCAGAAACGCCGTGGCTCCGGTGCCGCAGGGCTTGTCGTAGTAGTCAACAAAGCGCTGGTCGGCAAGATAGCCGTGGGCGAGGCCCAGATACGCTTCGTTCTGGGGCTCGCATCCCCAGTTGAGAGCAATCCAGCGACGATGCATCGCGACAAGCTTGCGAGCCTCGCTTCCGTCCGCATCGCCATCGCCCATGGCGATCGATAGCTGGCCCAGAACAGCGCGTTCAAGTTCCTTCATGTCGTTCCATGTCTCGGGGCCCATGTCCAGCAGCGCTTCGTTTGCTGCATCGATAGCCTCATCGCCATAGCGCGCCCGCGCCTCGGTACCGTAGCGCTCCTCGTTTTCCTGCACGGCGCGCCAGCGTTCCAGTTGCGGCAGGACGGCGCCCATGAGCGAGACGGCTTCGTCGAGCGACATGCCGGTGTTTTGTGCCAGCCGCGGGGCACAATCCTCGATCATTGCCTCCATGGTGGTGTCGTAGGTGTACTTGCCGTGGTCGTAGCACCACTTGCAGTAATGGTCGGTCGCGGTGCCCGCAGCATCGGTGCCGCAGTCGTCGGGCGTGAGTATCATGCCGCAGCTCTGGCAATAGTGCTCGGGCATTTCGAGCAGGTGAGACAGGGGCTCGCCGGTTACGGCGGCAATGAGCTTCATCATGTCGATGCCAGGGGTGACTTCGCCGCGCTCCCAACGGCTGATGGCTTGGCGTGTGACGAAGAGCTTGGCGGCGAGCTGCTCTTGGGTAAGGTGATGGGCGCGACGGACAGCGATGAGCTTTTCTGCAAAGGCCATAACGGCTCCTTTCTGCTGGTTGATGGCTTAAGCATACGCGGCGGCAGGCGCCCTTCCAAGCAACCGTTGGTTGCACGACGGGGGACCGCGACAAAGAATTGCGCGCAGCGCCCCATGCCCCCATGCCGTACAATGACCGGCATGGAACCTATCGCACACATACATACCGACCTGCCGCAGAAGTTCGGCATTCCGCGCAACAGCTTTTTGGCGCCTCATCTGCAGGGACACATCGTTTTTGAGCCGGAATTTGCCTCCAACGCAGCGGTTGAGGGTCTGGACTCCTTCTCTCACCTATGGCTGCTCTGGCGCTTCGAAAACGGCACACCCGGCGGCACAGCTAAGGACATAGCTGCCGATGCCAAGACGCAGGACAGGTCCGGCACCAATGCCAAGTGGTCGAAAACCGTACGCCCGCCGCGCCTGGGTGGAGCCGAGCGCGTGGGCGTATTTGCCACACGCAGTCCATTTCGCCCTAATCCTATCGGTCTCACCTGCGTTAAGCTCGACCGCGTGGAGCTTACCGACGACGGCCCCATCATCCATGTGCTGGGGGCCGATCTGCGCGACGGCACGCCCGTCTACGATATCAAGCCCTACATTCCGTTTGCGGACTGTCACCCAGATGCGACGGGCGGCTGGATTGAGGATGCTCCGTGGCAAGGGCTCGACATCGAGTTCCCGCAGCCGCTGCAGGATATGGTCCCGCCCGCAAAGCTCCCCGGCTTGGTCGAGGTCCTTCGCCAAGATCCGCGCCGCGCGGGCAGCAAGCACGAGCCAAACCGCGTTTACCACTTGGCTTACGCCGGGCTCGACATATCGTTTACGGTCGACGGAGCCAGGTTGACGGTAACCGCCATCAACGACGCGCGGGACTAACCACCCGTCCGTATCCGTCAAAAACAACGCCAAACCCCATGCCAAAACCGCCCACGCTGGTGGACAATAACGCCTACCAAAACAATCACTTTGCACGGGAGCTCAGCATGAAATACGACTTTAGCTCGCTTATCGACCGCCACGGCATGGACTCCATCGCCGTTGACTCCTGGGGCGAGATCCCCGGTATGGCTCCGAACGCACCCGACGAGGGCTTCGACCGCATTCCCATGTGGGTGGCGGACATGAACTTCGCCACGGTACCCACGGTCCAGGAGCACATCATTCAGCGTGTCCAGCACCCCATGTTCGGCTATTTCAATCCGCGCCCCGAATATTTCGACCGCATCATCGAATGGCAGAGCCGCCGTAATGGCGTCGAGGGCCTGGCACCTGAGCATATCGGCTACGAAAACGGCGTGCTGGGCGGTGTCGTGTCGACGCTGCGCGCGTATGTCCAGCCGGGCGATGCGGTGTTGGTCCACAGCCCCACCTACATCGGCTTTACCAAGTCCATTGAGGCCGCAGGCTATCGCATTGTCCACAGCCCGCTTAAGCTCGACGACCAGGGCGTGTGGCGTATGGACTTTGAGGACATGGAGCGCAAGCTCGCACAAAACCACATCCATGCCGCGGTGTTCTGCTCGCCGCACAATCCCTGCGGCCGCGTATGGGAGCGCGACGAGATCGAGCGCGCTATGGACATCTATCGCCAGCACGATTGCATGGTAATCTCGGACGAGATTTGGTCCGATATCATCCTGCCGGGACACAAGCACATCCCGACGCAGTCGGTGAGCGAGGATGCCCGCATGCGCACGGTTGCCCTCTATGCGCCGAGCAAGACGTTTAACCTGGCGGGTCTGGTCGGCAGCTACCACATCATCTACAACGAGACGCTGCGCGACCGCGTGTGCGCCGTGTCCAACAAGACCCACTACAACGAGATGAACGTCCTCTCCATGCATGCGCTTATCGGTGCCTACCAGCCGCAGGGCTACGAGTGGGTGGACGAGCTCAACCAGGTGCTTGCCGGCAATATCGAGTACTTCTGCACGTATGCAGAAAAACACTGGAAGGGCGTCGCGTTTTCGCGTCCTCAGGGCACGTACATGGTGTTTCTGGACTGCACCGAGTGGTGTCGCGAACATGGCCGCGATATTCAGTGGCTGCTCGACGAGGGGGCGCGCGTGGGCGTGGGGTATCAGGACGGCCGCCCGTTCCACGGGCCCTGCCACATTCGCGTGAATCTGGCGCTGCCGCTTTCGCGCGTAAGGGAAGCGTGCGACCGCCTGGACCGCTACGTTTTTAATGCGCGGTAAGTGAGCACTGCATGCGGGGCCTTCTGCCAAGTCGGCTGGAAGGCCCCGCATGGTAAAACGCCTGTAACCATTGGGCGCTCGTGTGGTTTTGTTTGCTATTATTTTTTACCATTTCAGTCTGTAAACAGGATCGTCTGGAGCTCGATGAAAAGACCCCGTCGCTCGGTTGCCATTTCGTTGTTTGTTGCGCTTGCGGTGGCGAGCGCCTTTGTCGTAGCGATAGCTAGCTGTTCTGGGCGTAATGACGAAGCCTCGACGTCTGCATTAGAAGGTCTGGACGCCTCGCAGATCAAAGACGACGACCTCAAGACGCTCAACGTCGGCAGCGACCTCTATCCACCGTTTGTGTATACCGACGAGTACGGCGATATCGTTGGCCTGGATGTCGAGATATTGACCGAGGCTTTGGCCCGCATTGGTTATAAGCCAAAATACCAGCTGATCGACTGGGAAAAGAAGAAAGAGCTGCTGGCGAGCGGCGAGCTCGATTGCGTCATGGGCAGCTTTAGCATGACGGGTCGCGAAAACGAGTGTCGTTGGGCCGGCCCGTACCTTGCGAGCCGCCAGGTGGTCGCGGTCGATCCCCAGAGCGATATCTACACACTTGCCGATCTTGAGGATAAGATCGTAGCGGTTCAGTCCACCACCAAGCCCGAGGGCATTTTGCTCAATCGCACAAATGAAAACGTTCCGCAGATCAAGGAACTCTACTGCTTTTCGGACCGTTCATGCCTGAACCCGGCGCTCGTCGAGGGCCTGGTCGACGCCATCGCCGCGCATGAGTCCTTGCTGCTCACCTACGAAAAGGACTATGGCGTAACGTATCGCATTTTGGATGAGCCGCTGCTAGAGGTTGGTTTGGGCACCGCTTTCGATATCAACGATACGCGCGGCATCGACGTTAAGCTCACTCATGCCTATCAAGAAATGCTTGCCGATGGCACCATGGAACGTCTGGTGTCAAAGTACTTTGATGACCCTTCGCCATTTTTGAATATGGAGGGCCTGTCATGATCGATGCGCCCGACAACGCCGCTCAGGAGCGGGACAATCGTTCGACAGGGGCATGGCTCCTTGTCGCTCTGCTGGGGATAGCGCTCTCGGTTGTTGCCGGCATGATGAGTTACGGTTACACGACAGCCCAGGCCGAGCAGCGTTTTGCCGACGTTGTCGATTACGTGGCGACGCAGAGTCTTTCCTACGATGCGTTCAACAGCGCCTATGCGACCAAAAACCTGATTCGCGTTATGGAGATCGCCGGAGAGACAGCCCGCGATATGGAGCGCGACGGTTCGGTGGATAGCGCCATGCTGGAGCAATACGCCGACCAGTTCAACGTGAGCGCGCTGATCGTGACGGACGCATCGGGCAATTTGGTGTCCGAGTCCTCGACGGGCGATGTGGGCTACGAGTCGCTCGCTACGTATCTCAAGGAAGCACCCGTGCTGGAGGTGGCAACTCATCCGCTTAAGTCCTATACCGCCCGCATCACGCTTGCGGATGATTCGGTCGCAGACATTGGCTGCGTGACTCGGCAGGATGGCGAGGGCATCGTTATCGCGGTAAGGCATCAGAGCGCGAAGGCGGTTGCAAACAATACACTCAAACTGCAGAGTTTGCTCGAAGGCTATGAAACCATCGATAGCGGCAATATCGTGATCGAAAGTGACGGCAAGGTCGTTGCGACCAATGCCGTTGAACCCACTGTATTGGGCGTATTCGATCTGCCTGCGACGGACGTCTTCATTGTCGACGGTATTAAGGATCGATGCCTGGCCGGTAAGGTCAAATTGATTAACGCCGACGGCGAGTGGTATTTGGGCACATTTGGAAAAGCGCACAAATTCTATGTGTACACCTATGCTCCGGCGCGGCGTTACTTCGAGGTCGTCGCGGCTGTTGCTGCCGGCGTGCTGGCGCTCTACAGCGGTGCAATAGCCGCTGTTGTGATGATGCGTCGCCGCGCTGATCGCCGACGTTTGACGGACTTGCTGCAGCAGGAGCGCGACTATGGCGACAAGCTGGCAAAGGCGGCGCGTGAGGCCTCGTCTGCCAACTCGGCAAAGACAGAGTTTCTACGTCGCATGAGCCACGATCTGCGCACGCCCATCAACGGCATTCGCGGTATGGTCGAGGTCGGCGATGCCAATGGGGACGATCTGCAAAAGCAGGCCGAGTGCCGCTCAAAGATCTGGACGGCATCGGGACTGCTGCTCGACCTTGCCAACGAGGCCTTGGATATGAGTCGCCTGGAGAGCGGGCAGGTCGACCTGAACCTCGTACCCACAAATTTGGTGGCACTCAACTGTGAAGTGCGCGATATTCTGGAGCGCCAGGCCGAGGAGCGTCTGGTGACAATTATCTGCGACCAGCAGACGCTTAATCATCCCTATGCTCGGGTGAGTGTGACGCACCTCAAGCGCTTGTTGCTCAATATTGCCGGCAATGCCGTCAAGTACAACCGCCAGGGCGGCTATGTTCGCCTGGTGTGCCGCGAGGTGGAGCCTGTAGATGGCGTCCCTGTCTATGAATACACGATCGCCGACAACGGTATTGGCATGAGCGAGGAGTTCCAACAGCACCTCTACGAGCCGTTTTGCCGTGAGGAGCAGCAGGTGGAAGGCGCTTCGTCGGGAACTGGCCTGGGCGTGCCTATCGCAAAACAGCTGGTCGAGCTTATGGGCGGAACCATGAGCTTTACGAGCGTCTTGGGGCAGGGGACGACGTTTACCATCCGCCTGCCGTTCGAGAAATGCAAGCGTTCCGAGATTCCTCAGGCAGTGCGCGTGGATGCGGGCGATGGCGATGCGCTCCAGGGCTTGCGCGTTTTGCTCGTAGAGGATAACGATCTGAATGCCGAGATCGCGCAGTTTACACTCAGCCGTGCCGGTGCCGTCGTGACGCATGCTAAGGATGGCGAGTCTGCCGTTGAGGCGTTTGCCGCGAGCGCACCGCACGAGTACGACGTGGTGTTGATGGACATCATGATGCCTGGCATCGATGGCCTTGAGGCCACGCGTCGGATTCGAGCACTCGATCGCGAGGATGCCGCGACCACGCCGATTATCGCCGTGAGTGCCAACGCCTTTGCCGACGACCGCAGACTTTCGCGCGAGGCGGGCATGGACGCGCACCTGAGTAAACCCGTGAGCTCGCAGGAGCTCGTTGAGGCGCTTGCGCACATAGCTGCCGACGCTTCATAAGCATATGGCCCGGTTCCAAGGTGGGTTGGAACCGGGCCATATTGCTATTTGTGAGTTTTGCTTTTGAGGCTTACTTTTCTTGAATCTGCTTGCCGCAAAGATGCTCAATCGTAATCTCGTAGAGCTGGACGCCCTTAATGTCCTTGGCGATTTCCTCTTCGACCTCCTCGGCAGAAGGGTAGTACTTAAGGGCGAGCTGGCGGACTTTATCCTCGATAAACGCGGGGGTGTCATTCGCCAGGCGACAGCGGCCAAAGACCACGGTACTCATAACGTAGGGAGCCCAGTCACCGTCCTTGTACCACTCGTTGCCGTAAACGGTAAAGCAGACCTTGTCATCGCGCTTGAGTGCGTCGACCTTGTGGCCGGCCTTGGCGCCATGGAAATAAATCTTGTCGTGCTCGGCGTCGAAGAAGTAGTTGACGGGAATGGCGTACGGGTAGCCATCGTCGCCGTTGACGGCAAAGACGCCGCGCTTGCAGGTGGCGAGCAGTTCGCGCGCTTCCTCGTCAGTGATGGCGCGTTTCTTTCGACGTAAGGGCCTAAACATCGTTGGCTTCCTTTCTGGTCGTGCGTGGTGGTTGGGCACAAACTATAGCGAAACGGAGCCGTTTTTCTTGATGCGGGCGAGTATGTTTTTGAGCTTGTTAAAGTCGAGCGGTTTGGACAGATGAGCGTTCATGCCGGCGTCGTGTGCCGCCTGGGCGTCCTCGGCAAAGGCGTTGGCGGTGAGCGCGATGATGGGGATATCGGCTGCATCGACCTTCTCGCTCAGACGAATCGCGCGGGTTGCCTCGTAGCCGTCCATGTCCGGCATCATAATGTCCATCAGAATGGCATCGAAGCTGCCGGCGGGACGGCCAACGTATAGGTCGACCGCTTCGTTGCCATCGGCGGCGCGAGTTACGACAATGCCTTCGCTTTCGAGCAGCGCCTGGGCAATCTCGGCATTGAGCTCGTTATCTTCTGCCAAAAGAACGTTCATGCCGGCAAGCGAGCAGTTGTCTGCTTGCTCGTCCGCGCGTTCTCTTGCCTGAGGGTCTTTGTCGATATCGAGCGGAATCTGGACGTTGAACGTACTTCCCACGCCAACCTCACTCGAAATCTCAATCGTGCCGCCCATCAGTTCAATAAGCGACTTGACGATTGGCATGCCCATGCCGACTCCTTGGAACTTGCTGCGCGCATCGTCGCCTTCTTGGGCGAACGGCTCGTAAATGTGCGCCAAAAACTCAGGCGTCATGCCAATGCCGGTATCCGAGACGCTAAAGCAAAAGAGCGCGCGCCCGTTATCGAGTGGCTTGGTCTTTGAGCTAAAGGTGACGGAGCCGCCGTGCTTGTTGTACTTAATGCTGTTGTCTAACAGGTTGATCATGATCTGTCGGATATGGGTGGGACTGCCGATCATGTATGGCCCCGTGGCGTACGGCAGACTATTGTCCTGCATTGTGATGCCGTTACTGGACGCGCGGAGCTTGCACAGCACCAGTGTATCGTCACAGAGCTCTTTGAGGTTAAAAGGCGTATGCTCCAGTGTTAGCTTGCGGTCTTCGATTTTGCCCATCTCGAGGATGTCGTTGATCAGCGAGAGCAGGTGATTGGCGGCAACGCGCGCCTTGGCACGGCTTTCGCGGGCGACCTGGATATCGCCTTCCTTCAATTCCTCGATCTCGATAAGGCCCAGGATACCGTTGAGCGGCGTACGGATGTCGTGGCTCATGCGCGTGAGGAATGCCGTCTTGGCGGCGTTGGCGGCATCGGCTTTTTTGCGCTCGGTTCGAGCGCGCACGAGTGCCCAGATGAGCAGGACGATGCCGACCGACAACATACCGATGAGGGCAGCTGCAACGGCGGCACGGTTGCGATAAAGGAATTGAAGCGTGTTGGATTCCTGGGCCGTGTACGACGTGGAGGAGTAATTGCTTGCGGAGAGCGATTCTCCGGCATTGATGATGCCCTTGTTGATGATTCCCAGCAGCTCGGGCCTTCCGCGCGAAATCCAGCACGAGAGCTCGCAGGTGTCAGGGAGCTCGGCCGTCTCGCAGTTCTCGAGATCATAACGGTCGCCGATGGTTTTTACGCGTGAACTGGGGGCGAGGATGCAGTGCACCGTTCCCTTCCTGAGGGCGTCGAACGCTTCATCGTCGGATTGGCATTCGGTCACGGTCGCTGTGGGGAACAGACTTTCGAGTACATTTCGGTTGATAAACGATGATTTGGTACAGGCGATGTTCTGAAGGTCTTTGTTCAGGTTGTTTCCGGTGTGGATGGCGGTGAGGGATGTGGTCCCCAACGATATCGACTGCACAACGCCTGATTGCTCGGCAAACCAGTAATCTCGGTATACCGGCAGCGCAACGTCGATGCTTCCCTTTGACAGGGCCTTTGACATCATCTTGTAGTTATCAAAGGCGACGGTTTTGACCGTAATGCCAAATTTATCGTGCAACGTCGTCGCAAGCGATGCGAGCGAACCTTCCATTTTGCCGTCTTCGTCTTCGTTGCAGTAGGGGAGTTTGCCCGTAATGTAGCCGAGCGTGATGGTGTTGTCATTTGCTTCGAGCCAGGAACGTTCGGGGCCGTTGAGCGATGATGAACCGCTGTTTTGGGCCGAGTAGTTAGATTTGACTTCGTCGATATAGCGTGGGTTGACGCGGGCGATTGCCGACATGGCGGCATTGATGTCGTCCCTTAGGTCGGGGCGGCTTTTGGGGACGGCAAAGTAGTAGTCGCTCGAACCAACGTAGAACATGGGTGACGCATCGGGCGACGAGAGCGTGTCGTTCATGATGATGGCGTCGACCTCGCCGTTTGTGAGCGCGCCAAAGAGGGCGCCGCCAGTGTCGATTTCTTTATAGGTGCAGGTAATGCCTTCGTTGGCGAGCCACTGCTGGCCAACGAAGGTTTGCATAACGTCGGGGTTGTAGCCGATGGTAAGGCCTTGGAGCGCTTGGGGGTCGCCCTTGGCCAGATCGTCGCGATCGGGCTTGGCGTAGATGTAGTAGCGCTCGGTGCCCTCGGGGTTCGAGGAAAAGAGCAGCTTTTGGGCGCGTTCCTCGGAGTAGGAGATGTTGGGCATGAGGTCGATTTCGCCTGCCTCGAGCATGTCCATAAGCTCGGTGAAGGTGCCGGAGACGTATTCGTACCGCCAGCCGGGCGTGTAGTACGACAGGGTCTGGAGGTACTCGTAGCCCCATCCCGAAAGACGCTCCCCGGGGGTGCCGTTCTGGAAGCCTTCGCTGTTGACGAGCCAACCAACGCGGACCGTCTTGACTGGCTGACTAGAGTCATCGGCAAAAGCCTGGACAGGCGCGATAGAACTCAGCACGACAAGCGCGGCAAGCACAACGGCCAGGGCGCGATATATAACTGAACGAAGGACAGTGGCAGCTCTCACATGCAATCCTAACGAATCGAGACATTACCGCATAAGGATACCAGCTCAACCTGCCCAGTCGGCAGCTGCACCGCTAAACGCTCCCGCCCGGCAGTCATTGGGGACGTTCTTAAACGACTAGTCATTGGGGACGTTCTTGTTTGACTAGTCATTTAAGAACGTCCCCAATGACTAGTTTCGTTTGCGGGGGAGGCGTGGGACAATACCGAGCGAACGTGATTGGGCGTCTGGGAAAAGGGGTCGCGATGAACAAGTTGAGGACGCTTGCCGACGTGTTGCGCCAGGCTGGCTTTGCGCGCATCACGGGCCTGTTTCTTATCTTCTATCTGCTGTGCTCGACGGCCGTTTGGCTGTCCGAGCCCACGACCCTCACGTTTGGCGATGGCCTGTGGTTTAGCTTTGAGACGGTCTCGACCATCGGCTTTGGTGACATTCCGGCCGAGACACCGGTTGCCCGCGCCATTACCGTCGTCTTGAGCGTCATCAGCATCTTCTACATCGCCATGCTCACGGGCGTGGCGGTGAACTACTGCAATACGCTTATCAAGATGCGTCAAAAGGACACCATGGCACGCTTTATGGATGATCTGGAGCATTTGGAAGAGCTCGATCACGACGAGCTTGCCGATCTTTCGCGTCGCGTGCGCGAGTATCGTCGACGCCAGCGCTAAGACGAACGTCGTGCGCCACAACAGGGGGGCAAATATGAACATCACCGTGTATCTGGGCGCCAACGCTGGCAATGACCCGGTGTTTCTGCCTGCAGTGCGAGAGCTCGGCACGTGGATTGGCTCCAACGGCCACGCGCTGGTATACGGCGGCTCCAAGTCGGGCCTGATGGGTGCGCTCGCCGATAGCGTACTCGAGGCGGGTGGACACGTGACGGGTGTTGAGCCGAGCTTTTTTATCGAGGCAGAGTTTCAACATGACGGTATCGATGACCTCATAGTGACGAGCGATATGGCGGAGCGCAAGGCCAAGATGATTGAGCTCGGCGATGCGTTCATCGCCTTTCCCGGTGGGACGGGCACGCTCGAGGAGATTGCCGAGGTCATGTCCGCGGTGTCGTTGGGACACCTGAGTGCTCCGTGCATCCTGTATAACCTGGACGGTTACTACAACGACCTCAAGGCGCTGCTCGGGCACATGATTGATAAAGGACTTTCGAGCCCGAGGCGCCAGCACGGCATCTACTTTGCCGACGATTTGCGCGAGATTGCCTCGATTATCAACGGATAAGTCTTGAGCCTGCCCCACTATGGCTCCCAATGGTGCCGTTTGCAGCGCAGATGGTTGGCTCGTTCGGGCAACGCTCGCTCTACAATAAAACGTATCTATGTCGACTTTGACCGCGGGAGGACCCGATGGATAACCTTGCCAAACCCACAAACCGCGCGCTGTTTTTAGTTAGCGTTGCCGTGACCGGTGCGTTCGCAGGTGCCGCGGTCTGGCTGTTCTTTTTTGCGATGGAGCACGGTATCGACTATCTATGGACCGAGATTCCGCACGCGCTGGGCGTCTCTTCGCCCGAGCTTGCCAGCGGCCCGTTTGGCTTTTTGCCGTACCCGTTTTTTGTCTGCCTGCTGGGCGGTCTGTTAATCGGTCTGTACGAAAAGATGACAGGCACCAAGAGCGATGACCTCAACCAGGTGATGGCTAAGGTTAAGCAAGACGGGCGCTATCCGTACGACAACCTGGGCAAGCTTTCGCTCGCGGCATTGCTGCCGCTGCTGTTTGGCGGAAGCATTGGACCGGAGGCCGGCCTGACCGGCGTTATCGCTGGTCTGTGCAGCTGGGTCGGCGACCGCATGCGTCGCTTTGGCGCCGAGTTTAGGGAGCTTACGCTGCTGGGCACCCAGGCTGCCCTGACGGCGCTCTTTACCGCGCCCGTCTTTGGCTTTGTGGCGCCGCTTGCCGGTAGCGCCGACGGCCAGGGCGAAGACGCCGACGATGAGCCCGCGTCCGACGAGATCACGATCAAGCTGCCCAAGGCGCAAAAGACGGTGGTCTACGGTATTGCGATTGCCGGCGGTCTGGGCACTTACCTGCTGCTTGGCCAGCTTGTGGGCGGCGGCATGGGCATGCCCAGGTTCGAGTCCGCCGAGGTGGGCAACCTAGAGCTTACCTGGCTCGTCCCCCTGTCGTTGATCGGAACAATCTGCGGCTGGCTGTACTTTGTCTCCGAGCACGCAAGCGAGGCACTGTCCCATGCAATAGGGGAACGCCCTGTCGTCAAGGCCATGCTGGCCGGTCTGGCGCTCGCCATCTGCGGCACGGTTTTGCCCTACACCATGTTTGCCGGCGAGACCCAGGCCGACGTGCTCATGGAAACCTATCTGACCATTCCCGCCGGCGTGCTTATCGCGACCGGTCTTGTCAAGGCCATGCTGACCCCCGCCCTCATCAACCTTGGTTGGCGCGGCGGCCACTTCTTCCCGGTTATCTTCTCGGGCGTAAGCCTGGGCTATGGCCTGGCCATCCTCACCGGCGCAGATCCGGTCTTTTGCGTCGCCGTCTGCACGGCATCGACGATGGGCGCCGTTATGCGTCAGCCGGTCATGGTTGTGGGCCTGCTGCTCATGTGCTTCCCGCTCAAGGGTATCGTCTGCATGATCATCGCCGCCGTTATCGCCGCCGGCATTCCGCTGCCCAAGCCGCTGCGCAAGTAGCACGACAGCGTACGGTCGATACAAGCACCCTAGGCCCGGTGTGGCGCTGTGTCATGGATTTGCGAGCGCCTAGATCTCGCTCGGAATCGGCGCTATTTCCAAACCGCGAGCGCGGCGGTGCCCAGGACGATGAGAGCGAGACCGATGGCGCTGCGTCGTGAGAGTTTTTCGTTGAATGCCAGGCGCGCAAATAGTACCGATACGACAATCGATAGTTTGTCGATCTGCACCACGACGCTCACCTGGCCTGTGGCGATGGCGTAGTAGCACAGCAGCCACGATGCGCCAGTCGCAATGCCCGATGCTGCGAGAAATACGAGTTCGCAGCGGTCTACGTGCACGGCTTGGCCCATCTTGCCTTTAGCTGCCACGATTGCCCATGCCATAACCAGTACCACACAGGTACGGATTGCCGTGGCCAGGTTGGACTCGACGCCTTCGATGCCAGCCTTGGCAAGGATGGACGTGAGCGCTGCGAACACGGCGGCGCCGAGGGCGTAAGCGAGCCAGGTTCGGTCTTGCTGCTGCTCGGGTCCGGCAGACTGCTTCTTCTCGATCATTAAAAACGTGCCGAGGGTGATGACAGCGGTTCCCACGAGCTTAACCGCAAGGTTGCTCGTCTCGCCAAAAAGCACGATGGCGATCAGTGCAGCGAGTACGGTGCTCATCTTGTCGACCGGTGCGACCTTATTGACGTCTCCGATGCCCAACGCCTTAAAGTAACAGATCCACGAAGCACCGGTAGCGAGTCCCGAGAGGACGAGAAAGAGCCAAGATCTGGGTTCGATGCTGCCGATGGTTCCAATGGATCCAGAAATGCCCGCCATTGCCCAGGCGAAAACGAGCACCACGCAGGTGCGAATGGCCGTCGCGACATCGGAGTCGGTCTGCTTGATGCCGCATTTGGCCAAGATGGATGTGATGCCGGCAAAGAATGCTGACGCAAATGCTGCGACGGCCCACGACACGGGTTGAGCGCCTCCTCAAAAAAGACCACTCCAGATCTATGGCGCATGTCCGATGATACCGCGCTTGCCTATAGGTTGCGTGCCCGGTAGACCTTGGTGCTGATGGCACAGCTGACAACGCCAAGGACGACCGTTGCCAGCGCGACGGCACCACACGGGCAACCGAGGACGGCAGGATCGGGATTCGTCCCTGCAATCGACATGAGCTGGTTGCTGATGGGGTTGAATGAGTTTAGCGTGACCATGATAAGGCACATGTATAGGGCGTACAGACCAACGGATAGGCGTTGCGCCTTCATATGTTCAAATCGAAAGAACAGAGGCAGTACCAAAAACACCGCCATGAGGGAGAAAAGCATCGATATTGCCGAGGCGATTGCGGTCTCAAAGACGGTCTCTCCCGTGGAGGGGATACCCACGCTGTTTAAGATCGGGATGGCGACGATACTCAACAGCACGGCCGCGCACGTCATGATGACCGAGAAAATAGTGATGCACAGGTAGCGTGCGCTGACGATGTCTTTGCGTGAGATGGGCAGCGTTGCCCGATAGCGCTCCCATCCGTTTTGGTTGTCGAGCCCGGCCAGCGACGTCATGGCCATGATAGGCGACATGGCACTGATCGCGAAGGCGCCGGCGGCGCTCATATCGGAATCACCATTCGATGCCCTGACGGCGGTCAGCACGACGAAGATGAACAGGCCGACACCTGCGATGCTCGGGACGAGCGTGCGAACGATGGCAAGCTCGGACATAATGGCGCGTTTCATTTCGAAGCCCCTTTCAGCATGAGGCGAAGATAGTCATCAATGGTTGCCCGATCGCAGGGAATCTCGGGGAAGGCCTCGAGCGTTTCGCGACGGTTGGGCACGAGCACGTCCACGCTGTAGGCGTGGTGGACGGCACGGGCGCCTTCGACGCAAGCCATAAGCTCGGCGGCCTGTGCTTGGGTGCAGTGGGCGATGCCGGCGCGGTCGGTAATGTCCTCGCGCGGCAGGTCAAACACAATCGAGCCATTATCGATGCAGATGACGCGGTCGGCGGCGCGATCGAGGTCGGACGTAATGTGGCTCGAGAGCAGCACGCTGCGCTGACCGTCGGAAACAAAGGCAAGCAGCTCATCAAGCAGTTCCTCGCGTGCCATGGGATCGAGGCCCGCGGTGGCTTCGTCCAAAACGAGCAGTTCGGCATTGTGACTGAGTGCACAGGCAAGCTGCAGTTTCATGCCCATGCCGCGGGAGAGGTCCTTGACTTTTGTCTTAGGATCGAGGCCAAATCGGTTGATGAATCCGGCGAACGTTTCGCGGTCCCACGTGGGGTACGCCGGGCCTACGAGCGACTCGATCTGGCCCACCTTGAGCGTGGAGGGGAAGGGGCACGTGTCCAGGACAAGACCGACGCGGGAGCGTAGATGGCGCTGCGTCTCATCGGGCGCGTCGGCGCCACAGCGCTGCCCAAACAGGTGCACCTCGCCGGCATCGAGCTTTATAAGCCCGAGAGCAGCTCGAATCGTCGTTGTTTTGCCAGCACCGTTGGCACCAACAAAGCCGACGATCTGGCCAGGCTCCACAGCGAGCGTGACATCACGCAGCGAAAAACGGTCGCTCACACGGCGTGAGATGCCTTTGAGTTCTAAAAGGTTTTGCATGGTATAGCCTTTCTTGCAGATGGCTACTGCATGGTTTCGGGGGCTACCAGGTCGAGCATCTCGTGCAGCTTGTCGCGCGTGACGCCCAAGGCTTCGGCTTGGCTTGCCGCTTTCGCAAGCAGCTCTTCGATATGGCAGAGCTGGTTTTCGCGCAAGAGCTCCTGGTTGCCCTCGGCGACAAAACAGCCCTTGCCCTGCACGGTGCAGATAAACCCGAGCTGCTCCAGGTCGGCGTAGGCGCGCTTGGTGGTGATGACGCTCACGCCAAGATCGCTCGCGAGCGCACGGATGCTGGGGAGTTTGGCTCCCGCAGCGAGCGTGCCCGAAAGGATCTGAGCTTTGACCTGCGAGGATATCTGTTCGTAGATGGGCTTGTCGCTCGAATTGGATAGGATGATGTCCACAGCGGCTCCTTAGCTGTTGGGCTACACGTGTATATAACCGGTAAGCACAGTATATATACACTATGCACAGTTATGCAAGAGGTAAA
>CABQMF010000048.1 GCA_902465265.1 uncultured Collinsella sp.
CCCCCGCCCCATTTCGCTGCTGGTTTACCGGTGGTTAACTGGAGCGCCGCAGTTTTGGCAGAAGGAGGCATTTGCCTCCAGCTTTGAGCCACACTGAGCGCAAAAATGAGCGGGCTCAACTGGCTGAGCATCATCGATCGCGGTCGGCACCTGCTGCGTCGGCGGGACCTGTTGCACGGGAGGCATTTGCTGGTACGGATTGGACTGCGGAGGCTGAGGCCTGTTCGATGATTCCTTGTTCAAGATAACAGCAAAGGCGACAGCCGCGACACCACCGAACACAGCTAGCAAAACGAGAAGATCGAATACCCTAAGGCCTATCATCGCAAATCAGCTCCTCATGTTGCGAAAGATGACGGATGCCGAAATTTTATCGCCGCGCCGCAAGCTCCTCCTAGTGCGCAACACCCATCCACCCTGCATGATTTTCAGGGGTGGGGATCAAAATCATTGGGGAATGGGGCGTGGCAAGCGGCGGTCTTCGGGGTATAAGACGGCTAATTGTATGCCGCCCTATGAAAGGAACCCTTATGCCCAGCGTTGCCGTTCTTGCCGCCGATGGCTTTGAAACGATTGAATGCCTGACCATGGTCGATGTCATGCGTCGCGGCGGCGTGCGCGCCACGCTCGTCTCGATCATGCCCACGCGCGAGGTCGTAAGCTCGCTGCAGATTCCCGTAACCTGCGATGCACTCTTTGACGAGATTAACTTTGACGAGTATGACTGCGTCGTGCTGCCCGGCGGTCTGCCCGGCGCCACCAACCTGCGCGCCGACCAGCGCGTCTGCGACGTAGTCTGCGAGTTCGCCGCGACCAAGCATGTTGCCGCCATCTGCGCCGCCCCGTTTATCCTGGGCGAACTCGACCTGCTCGAGGGACGCCACGCCACGTGCTTCCCCGGCTTTGAGAAGAGCTTCCCCGAGGGCGCCTATACCGGCGACAAGGTCACGCACGACGGCAACATCATCACCGCCAGCGGCATGGCCCAGTCACTCCCCTTTGCACTTGAATTGCTGCGCACGCTCGCCGGCGACAAGGCCGTCGAGAAGGTTGCCGAGGGCATTCAGCTATGATTTTGGCTTCGCAATCACCGCGCCGCATCGAGTTGATGCGCGAAGCGGGCTACGACATCCGCGTCATTCCCGCTGACATCGACGAGACTCCTTTTGATGACGAGGCCCCGCTTACGCTTGTCGAGCGCTTGGCTCGCGCCAAGGCTGCCGCCGTTGCCGCCGAGCACGCCGAGCCCAATGAGCTGACCATCGCGGCCGACACCATCGTCACCTTCGATGGCAAGCTTTTGGGCAAGCCGACAAACGAGGACGAAGCCCGCAACATGCTCCACGAGCTCTCGGGGCGCACGCACCAGGTCGCAACCGGCGTCTGCATCGTTAGAGCCGGAGACGTCACAGCCCCGCACGCCGCCGAGAGCCTGTCGTTTGTCGATGTGACCGACGTGACGTTCTATGAGCTCACCGACGAGCAGATTGAGCGCTACGTCGTCTCAGGCGAACCCATGGACAAAGCCGGCGCCTACGGCATCCAAGGCGTCGGCGGGCGCATGCTCGTGCATGATATTTCGGGCGACTTCTACAACGTGGTGGGCCTGCCCATCGCTCGCGTCGCGCGCGCGATTCAAAAACTATCGTAATTGCATCTGGCGCTGGATATCCCCCAGCGCCTACAATTTCGGCGTACCGTACGGATCCCGACCGGGCATAAGGCGCGGCGGAAAACCGATAGGAGAAAACATGGACATACTGCTCGAAGCCATCGATGTTTGCAATGTCGATGGCTTTTGCTTTGGCAACTATACGGACGAGGAGGCCGGCACCGGTTGCACCGTAATCGTGGCACCCGAGGGCGCCACCGGCGGTGTTGACGTTCGCGGCGGTGCCCCGGCATCGCGCGAGACCGACCTGCTGCGTCCCGAGAACACCGTGGACAAGGTCCACGCCGTCTGCCTTTCGGGTGGATCGGCCTTTGGTCTGGAGGCCGCAAGCGGCGTCGCCCGCGAGCTCGAGAGCCGCGGCATCGGCCTTCCCGTCGGTCCCACGCAGGTGCCCATCGTTTGCTCCAGCTGCATCTTCGACCTCGCCTTTGGCGACCCCACCGTACGCCCCGACATTAAGGCTGGCATCTCCGCCGTGCGCGAGGCGCTCGACAACACCCCCACCACGCTCGAGCAGGGCAATGTAGGCGCCGGCACCGGCGCCACCGTGGGCAAGCTCATGGGCCCCGCAACCTGCATGAAGGCCGGCCTTGGAGCCGCCGCCGTGGCACTCGGCCCTGTTAAGGTGGGCGCCGTGGTCTCGGTCAACGCCTGCGGCAATGTCGTCGACCCCTTCACCGGTGAATGGATCGCTGGCATGCGCGCTGCAGCAGATAGCGACCAGATCGTCGACATGGAGCTCGCAGCCTTTGCCGCCTCCGGCTCCATGCAAATGCCGCTCGACCGCACCAACACCACCATCAGCTGCATTGTCACCAATGTGAAGCTCACCAAAGCCCAGGCCACCAAGGTGTCCCAAATGGCCGCAGACGCCTATGCGCACGCCATCCGCCCCACGCACACCACCAACGACGGTGACACCATCTACACCCTCGCCAGCGGCAAACTGGGTGCCCAGGCAAGCGATGCCGTTCCCTTGGACCTTTTGGGCATGCTCGCCGTAAGGGCTTTGCAAACCGCCATCGTAAACGGAGCCAAAACTGCCAAAACCTCCCACGGCATCCCCGGCGCCGCAAAGTAATCCACTCGACCGTCGGTCGGAGGCGGGCAGGCGTTACGTTTGCTGCTCTACAGTCCTATGCAAGACGAAGGCCACATTAAGTGGCCTTCTTTGCATGCGGAACTCGCGACAAACGTAACGCCCGCCCGCCTCCGACCGACTACCAACTAAGATCTTTTCAGCCCAGGCCCCTGTGTACCGCGCGTCGAAGATCTTCAAATTCACCTATCTGACAATCGATTTATAGCAGAGGCCCCTTGGCCTTTAGTTTGCTACAAGTTCCGCACGAGCCGGAAAGCACTTAATGTGCTTTCCGTGCGAGCAGGACTGTTCGCAGTAGCAAACTAAAGGCCAAGGGGCCCAGTCAACCTATCAGCAGCGATTACTCAACAGTTAGTTGAATTTGAAGATCTTTGAGGCAAGATGGTATAGGCCGAGTGTGGTTTTGTCTCCGGCCCGGCCATGCAGGTTGGTAAAGAATCCAACCACGCCGTAGCGAGCGCGACGATACATGCGCTCGTCGTACTCCTTCAGGTCCTTCCACAGCGTCTTCAGGCGCTCATCGGCACAATCTTCCTCGGAAAGCTTGGTGAGCACCGAGCAAATCGCCATCATCATGGTGAAGTAGCCCATCATGTACGAACGCAGACGCGAGGACTCAACGTCCTGGTACAGGTGGAACGATTCCATCATGATGCGCGTTACGCGGAACTGCTGACCCAGGCGCTTGACCATCGTGGCCTCATTGACGCTCTGGCCCTCGCGACCGATAAAGTAGCGATAGAGGTCGATGTCGGCGTAGTACATGGTCTTGCAGCGCGGCAGCGGCACGTATGCGTAGATATTATCCACGTAGAACGTGTGTGCCGGCATAGGCAGATTGGACTCGCGCAGTACATCGGTGCGATAGCACAGGCTGTGCATGAGCAGGTTCTGATCGGGACGGAAGTGCCCGATCTGGTCCCAAGAGAAAATCTTTTTGCGCGGCAGGGCAAACTTGTAGCCAATAGCGGTATGCGTGCCCTCGTAAACCTTCTCGTACACGTAGTTCGAGATAAACAGGTCTACGCGCTGGTCGCGCTCCTCAAAGCCACGCAGAATCGACAGCATGGTCGAAAGCGCCGCACCGTCGAGCCAGTCGTCCGAGTCGACAACCTTGTAGTAGGTGCCCTGCGCCTCGCGCAGACCCGAGAGGACGGCAATACCGTGGCCGCCATTCTCCTGGTGCACCGCGCGGATGATTCCAGGATAACGGGCCTCCCACTCGTCGGCCTTAGCGGCCGTCTCGTCCTTGGAGCCGTCGTCCACCACGATAATCTCGATATCGGTGGCGTAATTGCTCCCCTCCAAGATGGAGGTGATGCAATGGTCCATGTCCTTGGCGGCGTTATACGAGGGAATACCGAATGTTATGACTTTATGCATGGCAGGCGATAATCTCATCCGAAAGATCGAGGGCAGAATTGGTTACGGCGTCCATATCGTAGTAACGATACTCGGCCAGACGACCCACGGGGTGGAAGTTCGTCAGGTTCTGGACGCGCTCAAGATAGCGCTCATAGAGCTCACGGTTCTCGGGCTCCAAGATAGCGTAGTACGGCGTCTCGCCCGAGCCGGGCGCGTAGGCCTTGGAGTACTCCTTCATGATGGTGGTCTTGCCGGGCAAAACCTGACCGGTCATGTTCTTGAACTCTGTGATGCGCGTGTAGTCCTCGCTCGTGGTGTAGTTGACGGTACCCACGGGCTGGAACTGATCCATATCGAGCGTCTCGAACTTCATGTCGAGCGTGCGGTACGGCAGCGCGCCCAGATCGAGATTGAACAGCTCGTCGAGTGGACCGGTGTAGACGATCTCGCCACCATAGACCTTACCGTCGATCTTGACGGTAGTCTCGTCGATCTCAAAGAGGTCACGGGCGTCTACGTCACAGAATACGTCAATCAGGTCGTGATCGAGCATATGCTCGAACAGCGCGGTATAGCCATCCTGCGGCATGCCCTGGAAAGGAGCCTGCGGGAAGTAGCGATCGTCATCGCCCACGAAGACGGGAACGCGGCCGGTGATCGAGGGGTCGATCTGATCGGGCGTCTGGCCCCACTGCTTCATGGTGTAATGCAAAAAGACGTTCTCGTAGACGTAATCGGCGACCTCGGCAAGATCCGGGTCGTTCTTCTTACGCAGCTCCATAATGGGCACCTTGACGTCCTTGCCAAAGGTCTCCACGAGCTTCTGATACAGCTCCTCGCCGCGCTCGTCACCAAAGGCGAGCTTAAGACTCGCATGGTTGAAGGGCACGGGCATAAGGGTACCGTTGATGTTGGCGAGCACCTTGTGCTGGTAGTCCGTCCACTTGGTAAAGCGCGACAGGAAATTGTGGACGCGCTCGTTAAAGGTATGGTAGATGTGCGGACCATACTCGTGGACCAGGATTCCCGCCTCGTCAGTGCAGTCGAAGGCATTGCCCGCAATGTGGCTACGGCGCTCCAAAACGGCAACACGATAGCCGATAGTTTCGGCAAGACGGCGGGCGCAAACGGCACCGGCATAACCGGCGCCGACAACAATCATGTCGTACGCACCGGCATTAAAGCCTTCAGGCAGGCCTGAGGTAATCTGCATCGATACTCCTTGTCAAAAGCCACACGCTTTTTAACTGGGCTTTTTCTCGAACATACGTCGAGACATATTTATCAGAGCGATTATAGCGCTAATGCGTCCTATAATGAGCTTGCCATACAAGGAAAGCTCAAGCACCGCGGCGTACATTATTGAAAGGTAAACCCGCTAGCAGCGGGTTTATTCGTGAAGCGCCGGGCGCCTGGAGCTTAGTGAAACGCTTGTAAGGAGTAACATGAGCGATTTCCTTAACCGTATGAAGTCAGCCGCCAAGGCCGACCTTAAGACGATCGTCCTGCCCGAGGGCGAGGACCCGCGCACCATCGTCGCGGCAAACAAAATCATCGAGGAGGGCCTGGCAAAGCTCGTCATCCTGGGCAACCCCGACGAAATCGATGTTCCCGGCGCCACCGTCATCGACCCGCGCAATGCCGAGAAGCACGAGGAGTACGCGCAGAAGTTTGCCGAGCTCCGCGCCAAGAAGGGCGTTACCATCGAGCAGGCTCGCGCCCAGGTGATGGACGCCACCTACTTTGGCACCATGATGGTCAAGATGGGCGACGCCGACGGCCTGGTCTCCGGCGCCTGCCACTCCACCGCCGACACCCTGCGCCCCGCGCTGCAGATTCTCAAGACCGCCCCGGGCACCAAGCTGGTCTCGGCCTTCTTCGTGATGTGCACCGACACCCCGCAGTTCGGCACCGACGGCACACTGATCTTCGCCGACTGCGGCCTCAACATCAACCCGTCCTCTGACGAGCTCTCCGAGATCGCCATCGCCTCCGCTCACTCTTGGTCCACTTTCATGGGCAATGTTGAGCCGCACGTGGCCATGCTCTCCTACTCCACCATGGGCTCCGCCGGTGGCGAGGTCGCCAAGAAGGTCCAGGAGGCTGTGAAGTTCTGCAAGGAGAAGGCTCCCGAGCTCGCCATCGACGGCGACCTGCAGCTCGATGCCGCTATCGTCCCCACCGTCGCCCAGCTCAAGGCTCCCGGCTCCTCCGTCGCCGGTAAGGCCAACGTGCTCGTGTTCCCCGACCTCGAGGCCGGCAACATCGGCTACAAGCTGGTCCAGCGCTTCGCCGGCGCTGACGCCTACGGCCCCATCCTGCAGGGCATCGCCAAGCCGGTCAACGACCTGTCGCGCGGCTGCTCTGCCGACGACATCGTGGGTGTCGTGGCCATCACCGCCGTCCAGGCTCAGATGGCTGAGTAGCGTACATATCCCCTCGGGACCCTACAGGGTAAAGCTCTGAAAACGTCCTCGGACATGTCGGAAGCCCCCGCTACGCACTACGTGCGGCGGGGGCTTCCTCCGTCCTGCGGAAAGTTTTCAGAGCTTTACCCTGTAGGGTCCCTACCGCTACGTGGCAATCGGGGCATCTGGAGTGGACGGCGGCTTGGCTACGAGCTGGGGCTGAAAATCTGAATGGATGGGTGCCGTTGTTGGGAGTACAGGCGTTGCTGGCGGTGATCACTTTGGGACTGGAATTTCCGCCTGCTAGCAGAAAGGCCTCCGGAGCTGTTGCTCTGGAGGCCTTTCGTTTACATGCAAACGGGCACGCTAGTTGTTCTTGGTCAGACGCTCGACGTCGTGGGCGATCATGTATTCCTCGTCTGTGGGGATGACCATGACCGTGACGGAAGAGCCGGCGGCGCTGATGACCTGCGGACCGTTGCCCACGGCCTCGCGGTTCTTGTTGTTGTCGATACGCACGCCCAGCCACTCAAAGCAGTCGCAGAAGGCCTTGCGGATCGACCAGTCGTTCTCGCCGATGCCGGCAGTAAAGGTGATGGTATCCACGCCCGCCATAGAAGCAATCATGGAGCCGGCCTGCTGCATAGCCTTGTAGGCGAACATATCGAAGGCGAGCAGGCAGCGCTCGTCGCCCTCGGAGGCGCGCGTACGGATGTCACGAGCATCGTTGGAGATGCCCGAAATGGCAAGCAGACCGGACTGCTTGTTCATCATGTCGTCGACTTCCTGGTAACTGTAGCCGCCCTCGCGCTGGAGGTAGCACACGGTGGCAGGGTCAATGGAACCACAACGGGTGCCCATCATCAGGCCGTCAAGCGGTGTGAGGCCCATCGTGGTGTCGCGGCACACGCCGTCCTCGATGGCGGCGAGCGAAGCACCGTTGCCCAGATGGCACGAAAGCAGACGGTGGCAGCACGAGCCCAGGATCTCCTTGGCCATCATCCACTCGTAACGGTGGCTCGTACCGTGGGCGCCGTACTTGCGCACATGGTACTTGTCGCACACGTCCTTGGGCAGCGCGTAGGTGTAGGCAACCTCGGGCATGGTCATGTGGAACGAGGTGTCGAAGACGGCCACGTTGGGCAGCTCCGGATACTTCTCGCGGCAGTATTCGATTGCCGCGGCCTCGCCGTAATTGTGCAGTGGGGCGAGCGGGGCCACCTCAAGGATCTTAGCCATGACCTCGTCGTCAACGACTGCGGAATCATCGAAGTGCCAGCCGCCCTGAACGATACGGTGGCCGATGCCATCGATCGTAAAGTCGGTCTTCTCGAGCTCCTCGAGCACGCGAGCGATAGCAGAGCGATGATCGGGGAAGGGAACCTCCTCGGTCTGCTTGGCGCCACCGTTCTCGGAATGACCAAAGATACCCATGTCCGAGCCGATACGCTCGCAGTTGCCCTTGGCGAAAACCTCGCGGGTATCGGTATCCAGAAGCTGATATTTAAGACTTGAGCTGCCGGCGTTGACAACAAGTACGTTCATGAGACTCCTTTGCAGTGCAATACGGCCGACGCAGACCTCTTAAGGCGACCGCATTTTAATAAGAAGTTATCACATCTTGATAAATAGCTATCAGACATATCGCCAAACGAGCGCAAAAGAGGGGCTGAACGGCACTTGGTCGTCCAGCCCCTCCCCTCTTGCAATTACTTGCTGTTGACGATGCGCTCGACGTCGGAAGCGATCATGAACTCCTCATCCGTGGGGATGACGAAGATCTTGACCTTGGAATCCTTGGCGGACAGGCACCAAGCGCCGTCGCCGCGCAGGGCGTTGCGGGCATGGTCCATCTTGACGCCCATAAAGGCCAGACGGTCGGCCACGCCAGCGCGAACGGCCGGAGCGTGCTCGCCGATGCCGGCGGTAAAGACCAGGGTGTCCATGCCGCACATGGAAGTGGCCATCTCGGCGGCCTTGGCGGCAATCTTGTAGACGAACATGTCGAAGGCGAGCTGGGCCTCGGGGTCGCCGGCAGCGGCGAGCTCCTCAACGTTGCGGCAGTCGTTGGTCTTGCCGCCGGTCACAGCCAAAAGGCCGGACTTCTTGTTCATCATCTCGTCGACCTCGTCGAAGGTGTAGCCGCCTTCGCGCTGCAGGTAGCACACGGTAGCAGGGTCGATGGAGCCGCAGCGGGTGCCCATCATGACACCGTCGAGCGGGGTCAAGCCCATGGTGGTGTCCATGCACTTGCCGTCCTCGATGGCGCACAGGGAAGCACCGGAACCGATGTGGCACACGACGACCTTGCGAGCCTCGCCGTTGGTCATCTCGGCAACCTTCTTGGAGATGTAGCGGTAGCTGGTGCCGTGGGCGCCGTACTTACGGATGTGCAGCTTGTCGCAGACGTCCTTGGGCAGGGCGTAGGTCTTGGCGACCTCGGGCATATTGAAGTGGAAAGCAGTGTCGTAGACCGTGACGTTGGGCAGGTCGGGATACTGCTCCAGGCAGTACTCGATAACGTTGGCCTCGGGGTTGTTGTGCAGCGGGGCGAGCGGAGCGACCTCGCGGATCTTGGCGAGGACGTCCTCGTCGACGAGGGAGGAATCGCCGAAGTACCAACCGCCCTGAACGATACGGTGGCCGATGCCCTCAATCTTGACGCCGTTGGCCTCGAGGTCCTTCAGGACGACCTCGATGGCGACCTTGTGGTCGGGGAACTCGATGTTCTCGGTCACCTTCTTGGAACCGTTGGCAGCGTGGGTGAAGGTACCGCCGGTAAAGCAGACGCGCTCGCAGGAGCCCTTTGCGGACACCTTGTGGGACTTGGTATCGATGACCTGATACTTAAGCGTCGAAGATCCTGCGTTGACGACCAGAACGTTCATGTGTCTCCCTACTAACAGGCGGTGTGGCGCCGCCAGGTTACATACGCTTCAATAATAAACCCAAACGCCCTCGCGCTCGGGTTTATTGCGTTGATATATAAGTTATCGGTGCCTGAGCTTCCGTTTCATTGCACGGAAGAGGCGTCCTCAGATGAGGTTCTCGCCCAGGTTCTTGCCGCCGAGGACGTGCATGTGGAAGTGCATGACGGTCTGACCGGCGTTGACGCCCTTGTTGGAGATGACGCGGAAGCCGTCCTCCAGACCCTTGGCCTTGGCGACCTCCTGGATGGCGTGAGCCATGGCGCCCATGGTCTCGGCAGGCACGTTGTCGGCGATGTCGCTGTAGTGCTTCTTGGGAATCACGAGCGTGTGGACCGGCGCCTGGGAGTTAAGGTCGTCGAACGCGATGACCTGGTCGTCCTCATAGACAACGGTCGAGGGGATCTCGTGGTTGGCGATTTTGCAGAAGATGCAATCACACATAGCTGGTTCCTTTCTTACAGACCAAGGTAATTATATTTGGTCGAGATGGTTAGAACGAGAGGTTGTCGTCGGTGTTGGCGGCCTCGCCGTCGGCGAGCACGTCGTTGCCGTCGACGTCCTTCAGGAGCACCGAGACCTTCTGCTCGGCATCGGACAGGCGGGTGCGCAGGCTCTTGAGGAGCTCGACGCCGCGGGTGTAGCTCTCGAGCGACTCCTCGAGCTCCATATCGCCCGACTCCAGGCTGCGGATAATGAGCTCCAGCTCCTGCGAAGCCTGCTTGTACGTAAGCTGCTCGACCGGGGTCTTCTCTGCCATATCTGTTTCCTTTCCTAAAGGTTTATCGCTATGAAACGCGGCCTACTCGACCGTATCGACCGTTGCCGCCACGTTGCCGTCTGCCATGCGCACGCGAATGGCATCGCCGGGCTTAAACGTCTTGGCGCTCGTAGCCACACCGTCATCGCTGTACGCGATGGAGTAACCGCGGGCAAGCACCTTGAGCGGCGACAAGGCATCGAGCGACGCGGCAGCTCGGCCCAGGTCGGACGCAGGTTTGCTGAGCATCGTGCGCCCCTGATGCTCCAGACGGGAACTCGCAAGCGTGAGCGCATGGCGTTTGCCATCGAGCCCTGAAGTGCTTGCGATCAAGCGCTCGGGCAGACGCTCGAAGTTGGAGCGGAATGTCCCGACCGAGCGTGCGATGGCGCCGGACAGACGATCGGCCGTCAGGGCGAGCTCAGACTCGCGACGCTCGACCATAAACGTTGGGTCGTTGAGGCACGGGCGGCACGCGGCCGCATCGAGCGCGTCGCCCAGACGAGCCGTATAGGTGTCCCAGGCACGGCGACCGCGCTGATCGAGCATCTCTAGGTCGACCTGGGCCGACCCGATCATCGAAGCCATCGCGGCGCCCAGACGCTGATGGCGCGTCTCGAGCACATCGACCAACTCCGTCATAGCCGGCGCCACCGATTCTGCCGCAGCCGTGGGCGTGGAGGCGCGACGGTCGCTCACCATGTCGCAGATCGAGGTATCGGGCTCATGCCCAATGCCCGTCACCACGGGCACGGGACAGGCTGCCACCGCACGGGCAAGCTCCTCGTCGTTAAAGGTCATGAGGTCCTCGAAGGAACCGCCGCCACGCACGAGCAAAATGCAATCGGGCGCCGGCGTAATGGCAGCGGCGCGACGCAAGCCTTCAATAAGCTCTGCCGGCGCACCCTCGCCCTGGACCTTTGCGCCCACGCAGACAAGCTCGACGAGCGGGTTGCGACGGCGCAGCGTACGCTTGACGTCGTCGATTACGGCGCCCGAAAGCGAGGTGACGACCGCCACGCGCGAGCAGAACACCGGGATGCGGCGTTTGCGCGCCTCATCCATCAGGCCCTCGCGACGCAGCTTTTCGGCCAACTGAGCCACCTGCTGACGCAGCAAGCCCTCCCCCGCCAGCGAGAACGAGCGGGCGACGAAGCTCATGCGACCCGTAGGCTTGTAGAGATTGAAGCTACCCTTAAAGCTCACCTGCATGCCGTCGCGCAGATCGAAGGTGCGCTTAAGGTAGGCGCCCTTCCAGATGATGCAGTCGACGGCCGCCGAGTCGTCCTTGATTTGGAAGTAGCAGTGGCCGCTTCGGGCATTGGGACCGCGGAAACCCGTGACCTCACCCAAAACGCTCAGCTGCGGAATGGCATCGAGCGCACCGGCGGCGATCTCCACCGCTTGGCTCACGCTGAGCTCTTTGCGCTCCCGCTCGTCCGATCCGTCGAACTCGGCGGAAACGGTATTGCCGGTTAGATTCCAGCCTGCCACGCAGCCCCCCTTTCGTCATCGTGCACAAGGGCTCCGGCCCTGCGCAAATTCAAGTCCAACACATAGTACAGCGCCGCAGGGACACAAATCCCCACGGCGCCCGTCGGTCCCATTTGTTATCGGTTGGAGTTTCTGTTGTAGCGAGCCATCAGGTAGAGCAGCTGAATAATCGAGGTGAGCGCCGCCGCCACGTAGGTGAGCGCGGCCGCCGTCAGGACCTTCTTGGCACCGTTGACCTGCTTGGAGCTCATGCCCGACTGCTCGATATACGCCACGGCGCGGCGACTGGCATCGATCTCGACCGGCAACGTAACCAGCTGGAACAGCACGCTAAACGAGAAGAAGACCAGCGCGAGGGTCGTGAGACCCGCGATGTTCATGAACAGGCCCATGAGCAGCACGATGGTCCAGGTGTTCTGAGTAAAGTTGACGACAGGGACCAAAGCGGTGCGTACCTTCATCATGGCATAACCACTTTGACGCTGGGCGGCATGGCCCGCCTCGTGGCAGGCGACGGCAACGCTTGCGACCGACCCGCCCGAACGGTTGGCATCCGACAGATACAGGTTGTTGTCCTGTGGGTTGTAATGATCAGTGAGCTCGCCGGCAACGCCCTTGATGCCCACGGCGCTACAACCGTTGGCATCGAGCATGCGGCGAGCGACCGTGGCACCCGCGTCGCCGTCCGAGCGAACCTTGGACCAGGTCTTATATGTCGAGTTGATATAGCTCTGCGCGGCAAGGCCAAGCACCGTGCAGACAAGAACAACCAGCAGGTACAGCGGGTCAATGCCAAAGCCGTATCCATAGTAATAGGGCATGCGAATTCCTCCGAATCGAGTTACACGTTGGAGGCATTCTACCCACTCAGCCGACTAGGCTTCCCTATAACAACTCAATCTTTCCGTCCTTCACGGTGAGTCCCATATTGCCCGAGAGCAAATCGTCCAGGCGCGAACCCACGAGCTCAAAGCGCCAACCTTCGCGCAGGCGGCTCTGCTCGGGATGCTCAATATAGTCGGCCAGGTCATCGCGCGAGGCAATGACCGAGGTCGCCACGCCCGAGCGCTCGGCGACCAGGCGAATGAGCGCATACATCAGGTCCGTCACGCTTTCCAGCTCCGGCGAAATCTGACGGTGCCCGCGCACCATGAGCGGCAGGCGATCGTGCGGACAGCTCGCACCGCGCTTAATGGCCATGAGCGCGCCGTCCACGTCGCGCTCCCCCAGCTGATCGGTACCGCGAATGCTGCGGAATTCCTCAACACGCACGGGATTACGTTTAACCAGGGCCAGCAGCGTATCGTCGGACATAACCCACTTACGAGGGATGTTGCGCCGCTCAGCGCGGTCCTCGCGCCAAGCGGCAAGCTCGCGCGCGATGCCCAGTTGATGGCGGCTACACGAGTTGATGCGCTTGACCTTGCGGAATGCCTCATGGCGGTCGGCGCGGTAGTGTGACTCGTCGGCCAGAGGACGCAACTCATCAAGCACCCAGTCCACGCGGCCCAGCTCACGCAGGCGGCTCATCATCTCGGTATAAGCGACGATCAGGTACTTGACGTCATCGATCGCGTACTCAATCTGCTTATCGGTCAGCGGGCGGCGCGACCAATCGGTCAGCGACTCGGTCTTAGGCAACGAAACGCCGCAAAACGTCTGCACGAGTGCGCCGTAGGAAATCTGCTGGCGCTCGCCCAAAAAGGCGGCGGCCACCTGCGTGTCAAAAATGGGACGCGGCAGCACGCCCACGGTATGGAGCATAACCTCCATATCCTGCGAGCAGGCGTGAAACACCTTGGTCACGCTCTCGTCGCCCATAAGCTCGGCGAGCGGCGACAGGTCGTCGATCACCAGGGGATCGACCGCGACGCTCTCGGCAGGGGTGGCGATCTGGACCAAGCACAGGCGCGGATGGAACGTGCGCTCGCGCAAAAACTCGGTATCGACGGCAATCGCGTCAAACTCGCGGGCGCGCTGGCAAAAGTCGAGTAGAGCCTGATGTGTGGAAATGTACATATCAACCCATCGAATAAGGTTAGGCCCGAAAAACACGGGTAGGATATCGGCATTGCCTTACAACTATACTCGGTTAGTCACAGAACTGGAACGTAAGTATGCGCTGCCTTATCATCCACAACCCGGCATCGGGCCCCAGCTCAGATGAAATCTACGCGTTCACGCACGCCCTCGCGCAAGGCGGCGACGAGGTCGTGATGCGTTTTATCGGCGATGGCATGGAACCCGAGGACGCCGTGGCAGACGTGCGCGAGTTTGCTCGCGTGGTAATTTCGGGCGGCGACGGCACCGTCTCCAACGTGCTCGACCAAATGCGCGGGTGCGGCGTCCCCACGCTCGTCTTTCCCTCCGGCACGGCCTGCCTGTTCTTCAACAACATTGGCAATGCCCCCGAGGCAGCGGCGCTCGCCAAGGCCTGTCGCGTCGGCCGCACCGTCAAGGCGGACATGGGCGAGCTCTTTTGGCTCGACGAGAACGGCAACGAAAAGCGCCACGGCTTTATCATCATCGCCGGCTCGGGCTTCGACGCCGAGATCATGATGAAGGCCGCCCCCACCAAAAACGACATCGGCGAGATCGCCTATTTCCTGTCGGCGCTCGCCACACCCAACCCCACGGTGGCGCACTTTACGATTGAGCATGACGGCATTGTCGAGGAGCTCGATGGCATCTGCTGCATGGCCGGCAACACCTCGGTCATTCAAAACGGCATCAACCTGTTCCCCGATTGCCGCATGAACGACGGCATGGTCGACATCGCAGTCATCGAGCCCGTAAAAACCGTCCAGCTCCTGCCCACCGTGATCACCGCCGCGCTCGATCCCGCCGGCAAGGTGCTCGGCCGTCCGCAGTTCAAGATCATCCAGACCAAGGAAGCCAAGATCACCTGCACGCCGTCGCTGGGCATGCAGTTCGACGGCGAGATCATCTCCAGCAACTCGGGCGTCTTTGGTGCCCGCGCACTTCCGCAATGCCTCGACCTCATCGTCGACGAATTCTCCCCGCTCGGAAAATAGGAGGACCCCATGAACGACAACCCCCTGATTGGCTTTATCGTCATCGTCTTGGCCATGCTCGTCGGCTATGCGATTAACGTAATCCACCGCCGGAAGAAGTAATTCCACATTGGTATGATATTCATCCAATTATCGTCTCCCCCGTTGTTTATGCATTTGCCAGACAGCGGGGGATTTTTCTTTGTGCCCCGTGCAAGGCGCTTTATTCAGATACAGTAATTGCAGGGCGTCTTTATTTAACTAAAGCTAGATAATGAGTATTCTTGTCCGCTCATCGCATATTTTAGGACGCTCATCGAGTATTTC
>CABQMF010000049.1 GCA_902465265.1 uncultured Collinsella sp.
CTTCCCCGCCCTTCCCTACAACGCAAAAAGCCCCCTAGAACGATGTCCGTTCTAGGGGGCTCCATCAGATATTTCGGCTTCGTACTCGAAGGCTCAGGCAATCTTTACGCAAACAGGCCGTAGATGCTGATGTTGGCCTTGGCGTAGAGGCCGTTCGCATACTCGGTCCACTTGGAGCTAGCGCTCGAAGCCTGCGAGGAATACTGCTGGTAGGCGGTGTAATAGGCGGTCATGGCCTGCTTATAGGTGGCGCTATCGGCCGTAAAGGCATCGTCAACGAAGGCCTTAGCGTAGGTGCTATCGGCGTCCTTCCAGGTGCCCTTTGAGCTATCCCACTCGTCACCGGCAAGGTTGATGATGTAGTCGGCGTAGTCCTTGCTCGCGGTCTCCTCGTTGCCGTCAGCAGGCTCGGTCGGGGCGGTCGGCATGCTTGCGGAACTGTCTCCGACCTTCTTCTTGTAGAGCTTCTGCAGCGTCGCGGACTGACGGACGATCTGCTTGGCCTGGTCCTTGGACACGCCGTACTGCGTGGCCATGGTCTTGTAGTCGGAGGTGCCGATGGAATCCTCGGCGTACTTCTTCATTTCCTTAGAAGAGACGGTGATGCCCTCGTCCTCGGCAGCATCGAGCAGGATCTTGTTGCGCACGTAGGACAGGATAACGTCGGCAGACGGAGCGGTATAGTTGCCATCGCTATCCTTGACGGTGTCGAGGCTGTACTGGCTCTCGATGGCCTCGCGCGCGGTGATGTCGCTCTTCTTGCCGTTGTAGCTATAGCTTGCCACGGTCGAATCGAGCTGGTCCTCGGTGAGGGTCGCCGAGCCGACACCCTTGCCGCCAAAACCGCCGTTGCCGATAAAGAAGCCGACCACGCCAGCGATCACGACTGCAACCACGAAGGCAGCAATCATCGTCTTCTTGCGCTTGGATGCATGGTCGTCTTCGTCGGAGTCGTTGTCCTCGCCCTGCTCCTCGGGCATGAGGTTCTCGTCAGCGGCATCCGCGGCAATCTGAGCCTCCAGTCGGGCGTCCTCCTCCTCGGCCGTCGTACCGGCAGCAATGTGCTCAGCAGACGTACCGGCGACCAAATCGATCTTCTCGTCCTCATCACCGTCGGGGCCTTCGCCGCGCTCGATGATCTGGATGCCGTCGATCTCGTCCTTCTCGTCCTTCTCGTCCTTCTTTTGAATCAGACCCATATCAGTTACTCCTTGTTAGGAAACATAGTCCGCAATAGAATACGCCCGACAGAGCGCCGGGCGTATTGATTCTCAGGTTATACGCAAACACTTAAGTACTATTTAGGCGTTTGCAGTCTGCATGCCTTAGGCCAGGTGCGCGATAACGGCATCGGCAAAGGCCTGCGTGCCCACAACACCCTCAACGGAGCCGGTCTGGGCACGACGCACGTCACCGGTAACCTGCTCGCCCTCGTCGAGCGTGGCAGACACGGCGGCACGAATGCGATTGGCAGCGTCGTTCTCGCCCAGGTGATCGAGCATCATAGCCGCAGACAGAATCTCGGCCGTGGGGTTAGCGATATCCTGGCCCGCGATATCGGGCGCGGAGCCGTGCGTTGCCTCGAAGATGGCGCAGTCGGCACCGATGTTGGAACCCGGAGCCATACCCAGGCCACCCACCAGGCCGGCGCACAGGTCGCTCACGATGTCGCCGTACAGGTTGGGCAGCACCAGGACATCGAAGTCGTTGGGGTTCTGGACCAGGCCCATGCAGGTGGCGTCGACAATCTTGTCGTTGAACTCGATATCAGGATAGTTGGCGGACACCTCGCGCGCAACGCGCAGGAACAGGCCGTCGGTCGCCTTCATGATGTTGGCCTTATGCACGGCCGTCACCTTTTTGCGGCCGCAGCGGCGGGCATACTCAAAGGCATACTCCACAATACGGCGGCTCTTGGCGATAGAGATCGGCTTGATCGAGATCGCGGAATCCGCGGCGAAGGTCTTCTGGCCCGAACGCTCAACGAGCTGCGAGAGCTCCTCGACCTCGGCAGCGCCCTCATCGAACTCGATGCCGGCGTAGAGGTCCTCGGTGTTCTCGCGCACGATGACCAGGTCGACATCGCGGAAGCGCGAGCCGTCGCCCGGCTGCGACAGGCAGGGGCGCACGCAGGCGTACAGGTCGAAATGCTTGCGCAGGGCGACGTTAACGCTACGGAAACCCGTGCCGACCGGCGTGGTGATGGGGCCCTTGATGGCAACCTTGGTCTCGGCGACCGCATCGAGCACATGCTGGGGCAGCGGCGTGCCAAACTCGTCCATGACGCCGGCGCCGGCCTCCTGGACGTTCCAGTTGATCTGGACACCGGTAGCCTCGACCACGCGGCGCATGGCCTGCGTAATCTCGGGACCGATACCGTCACCGGGAATCAGGACTACATCGTGCGCCATAATCTGTTACTCCTCGTCTTCGGCGTCGTCAGATTTTTTAACGCTAGCACGCTTCTTCTTTTTGGAGAGATCCAGGCCAAAACGTTTAACAAGCATTTCGCAAATCTCACTCGAACGGGCCTTGAGATAGCTGCCCTTGCCGTTCTCGGCGTCGAACTTAAGGCGCAGCGCGAGCTTCTCGGCGACCTCGGCGTCGATCTCGCCCTGGCCAAACTCATATAGGCAACCGAGCATGTCGCGATACTCGAGGTCGCCGTGGTAGCACTGGATAGCCTCGTCCAGGATGGGCCAAGCCTCGCGCGAACGCTCGACGCTCGTGGCACCCCACACGCACAGCAGGCGGAAGGCGGCATAGCGCAGCGTAGAGGAAATCTCGTCGAACAACGCGGTCTCGGCGCCCTCAAAGGCATCGCCCAGCTGCTCGGGGCAAGTGGTGGCGAGCGCCGCCAGGGCATCGAGGGCCTCCCAGCGGGTCTGAGCCTCGGGGCGGTCAAGTGCCTCGATCAGCGCGGGCACGCAGGGCACGACGCGCTGCGGATCGCGCTCGGCAAGCAGGTGCAGCACGCGGGCGGCAAACTGACGGATGCGGCGCGTGGGGCAGCCGAGCTCCTTGACCAGACGGTCGACGGCGTTCTCGTTCTCCTCTGCCAGCTGAAGCTGTGCCAGCTCCTCATCGGTGAGCTGTTCTTCCTTGTTTTCTGCCATAGTTACCTCTTCTTACTATTTCTTAGCGTGCTTGCCAGCACCCTTGCTGTCATCGGTGACCGAGATGAGCTGTCGGTCGGCTGCACCATTGTGACGCGCGCGGCGGCGTTCCTCGGCATCGCCCGAGTCGGCAGCGGCGCGGTGAGCCTTGTTGACGTTAAAGACCTCGTCATGCTTGCGCCACGGGCCGACGGACTCGCCAAAGCTCATCTTAAGGCCGGCGATAAAGCCGCCGAGCCAGCCGATCGGCGCAAACTGCACCAGCGGGAACAGCGAAAACACCCAGGTTAACAGGACGACCGCCGCCGCACCTGCAAAATTGGCGATCCAGTAGTCGCGCTTGGTGATGACGCGCTTTTCGCACGCCCACTGGCCGCACAAAAAGCCGATGTAAATCGCAAAGATAAAGAGCACCAGCGCGAGCACCACGAACGTCCAGCTCATGGGCGCTACTCCTCGTGATGATGGCCGCAGCAGCACTCGTGGCCGTCATCATGGCCGTGGCCGCCGCAGCACTCGTGGTCCTCGCCATGGTGGTGGCCACAACCGCACTCGTGGTCGTCGCCATGCTCGCCGCAACCGCAGCCGTCCTCGTGAGCACCGTGCTCCTCGGGACGATACTGCGACCAGTCCAGACCGGCGGCAATGGCGTCGGCTTCCTCCTTGTAGAGCACCGTGATGGCCTGGGTGCCCAGCTTGGCGCCACCGATGGCGTCGAGCATGTCGTAGAGCGTAAAGGCCACGTCGGCACCGGGCAGCGCGAGCTCGCGATCGTCGGCGTAAGCGAGCGCCAGGCGCAGGTCCTTGATGAAGTGCTCAACCATAAAGCCGGGCTTGTAGTCGCCGTCGAGCGCCTTGGGCGCCAGGCTCTCCATGGCGCCGGACTTACCGGTGCCGCCCAGGATCATCTGGCGGGTCTTCTCCAGGTCAAGGCCGCTCAGCTCGGCAAATGCCATGGCGTCCGCCATGCCGACCATGCAGGCGCCCAGCGACACCTGATTGGCGAGCTTGGCAGCCTGGCCTTTACCGGCGCCGTCGAAGCAGCAGATGTTGGCCGCAAAGGTGGCAAGGATGTCGCGGACCGGCGCGATGTCGTTCTCGGTAGCGCCCACGATAGCCGTGAGCGTACCGGCGATAGCGCCAGACTCGCCGCCGGTGACGGGGCAGTCAAACGCCATGCGGCCGGAGACCTGGGCGGCCTCGGCAATGTCACGGGCGAGCTCGGGCGAGCTCGTGGTGAGATCGATCAAGACCGCGCCCGGCTTGGTGCACGCGAGCAGGCCGTCGCCCGCCAGGTAGAGTTCCTCGACCTCGGAGGGATAGCCCACCATGGTAAAGACGACATCGGCGTTAGCCGCGGCCTCGGCCGGCGTATCGGCCCAGACGGCGCCGCGCTCGATAAGCGCTGCGGCCTTGGACTTGGTGCGGTTGTTGACCGTGACGGGATAGCCGGCATCCAGGATGTGGCCGGCGATGGGGGCACCCATGATTCCGGTGCCGATAAATGCGACGGAGAGCTTGTTTGCCATGAAACCTTTCCTTTTGGGTTGGATGTTGTTACCAGGTTGAATACTCAGCGCCAGCGCTTGAGCTGCGGGGCGCCTGCGGTCGTAGCGCCCGTCTACTGGCCGCGCACGCGGCGGGCGATGCGATCGGAAAGCGACGCTTTCTCGGCGCGGTTCTTACCCCAAAACGCGCAGGCCACCATGCCGGGGCCCACGTGCGAGCCGATGGTGGGGCCCACGGAGCTGCGAATGATCGTAACGTCGGCGCAGCCCTCCTCCTTGCGGATGGCGGCCTCAAGCCAGTCGCCGTCCTTCTCGGCATCGGCCGTCATGATGGCGATAGGCATGGTGCGATCGGGCACGTAGTTCTCGCGGAACGACTTGAGGATGGACTTGAGCGCCTTCTTGCGGCCGCGGTTGACGCCGATCAGCGACAGCGAGCCAGCCAGGTCGTAGGAGAGCTCGGGCTTGACATCGAGCTTTGCCGTGAGTTGCGCCGCCGCGGGCGGAATGCGGCCGCCGGCAGCCAGTGCGTCGAAGCTCTCGAGCGTAAAGTAGCCGTGGACGTAGGTCTTTGCCTCGTTTGCCCAATCGACCAGCTGCTTGGCGGTCAGTCCCGCCGAACGCTGGCGCACGGCCTCGAGCGCCAGGAGCGCGCCGGTCGCGCAGGGCAGAGCGTTGTCGACCACGTAGAGCTCAAAATCGGGATACTCGGCGCGCACGGCATCTGCCGCCTGGCACGCGGAGTTGTAGCTCGACGACAGCGCCGAGGTAAAGCACAGGTAGACCGTGGGCGTGCCCTCTTTGGCGCACTCGGTAAAGAACTCGATATAGCGACCGAGCGACACGGCGGAGGTAGACACGCGAGCGCCGGCGCGCATGCGGTCGTAGAACTCCTTAGGACTCATGCTCGACCAGATATCGTCCGTGCGCTCCTCGCCATCGATGATAAAGGGGAAGCCCAAGATATCGACATCGAGGTTCGCGGCGACCTCGGGGCTAAAGTCGCAGCAGGTATCGACGACGATGCGGCAGCGGTCAGAATGGCCGGTAGATGCAGCCTTGTCCATCAAAGCGACTCCTTACGTAAAAAAGGCGGCCATCCGCATGGGATGGCCGCCAGCCGTTAACTCATGCAAGTTAACGTATTTTACTCGTCAAGTGTTTCGATGCGGGGCTTGATGATGCCATATCCACCATTCTTACGGTGATACACCACATTGATGAGGCCAGTCGTCGCGTTCTCGAACACGTAGAAGTCGTGGCCGAGCAGATCGGTCTGCACCAGCGCCTGCTCCTCAGTCATCGGGGTGACATCGATGACCTTCTCGCGGACGAGCAGGTCGTCCTCCTCCTCGGGCAGCAGCAGGTCGGCCAGATCCTCGACGCGCTCGACCGGTGCGACATCCGCTGCGCTGGCACCGCCCTGGCGGTTGTCCACAACCTTGGTCTTGAACTTACGCAGCTGGCGGGTGACCTTATCGGCGGAGAGGTCGATGGCGGCGTACATATCTGCGCCATGCTCGGCAACGCGAATCACCGAACCGCGGACGCGAACCGTAACCTCGACGATTGCCGGGTTGGGGTTCGAGGGGTTCTTCTCATAGCGAAGTACAACGTCGACTGTCATGGGCTCGATATCGAAAACCTTGAGCGCCTCGCCGATCTTCTCATCCACATGCGCACGCAGAGCATCGGTTACCGTCGTCTTGCGTCCAGAAACCTTGATATCCATACGTGGCTCCAATCTGCCTCGGGGACTTACTGTACTGGCTATGTACCCATTGCCGTGCATTTAATCACGCGGATTCCTAAAGACCCGAATAACGATTGCTTGATACCGCATACCGAAGTCTCGCACTTTTCTGTGGCAAAGTGCGCTATAGGAGGGCGACGGCGACTTTGGTTTTGCACTTAAAAAGTGTCTTTGACCTGCTGGTTTTATGGAAACGAAAAAGCCGGGCTCCCCTGTTGGGAAAGCCCGGCAATGCGTGTTGAAACCGTGAAGAGGCGTCTCTCCTAGCGCATAGGAGACGCCACCCCTAGCAATAACTAGCCATTGAGCTTGTTAATGTCGTCGTCGGTGATAGTGCCCTCCTGGCTGGACGATTTGCTCTCGGAGGACAAGTCATCGCTGCTGGAATCGGAGGATTCATCGCCGGAGGACATGGTCTCGCTGGACTCAGAGTCGCCCGACTGCACGCTAGCGCCCGAAACCGTCTTAGTGGTGAGGTCGTAGGGCATCGTGCCATACCAGACAGAGTGGACCGCCTCGAGCGTGCCGTCGGCCGTAATACCGTCGAGGGCATCGCTCACGGCACGGCACAGCTCGTCATTGGCAGCAAGGCCTGCAACGCCGAGCGTCGAGGGCGTCTCGAGAGCGCCAACGTAGGAAATCTGGCTCATCAGACGTGCAAGATAACCGCCGGCAGTGGCATCGCAGACCACATAGTCGACCTCGCCGGACTCGAGCGCTTCAAAGCACTCATTAATGTTGGAGAAGGTCTTTTGGTTGGCCGTGACGCTCTGTTTGGCGAGTGCCTCCTGCGATGCCGAGGAAGCCTGAACGCCCAGGTTGGCGGTGTTAAGCGCTTCGGTAGTGACGTTCAACGACTTACCGTCGCTGGTCTTTCCGAACACGGCGGCAGCATCATAGAGGCAGGTGCCAAGCGTGCTGACGTCGCCATTCGTGGAATTGATGTCGCCAATGAAGATGTCGGCCTTTTTATCGCCAAGCGCGGAATCGGCCGAGGACGCGTCGACAAAAGCGACTTTGAGGCCCATGCGGCTTGCAAGAGCGCGAGCGGCGTCAACTGCGTAGCCCGTGAGGTTGCCATCGGCGCCCTGCATGGCCTGCGGGGCATCGGAAGTGTCGAGGGCGACCGTAAGGGTACCGGGAGTGACCAGGGCATCGTCCGACACCGTAGGGGTTACGGTCTCGCGCTCAATCTGGTCGATCGTAGGCGTCGTGAACGTGGACAGCGGGTTGAATGCGCATCCGCTCAGACCCAATACGGCGATGACCGCCGCGGTTCCAGCGCCCAACCGAGCCGCGTGCATCAAGCTGCCCCTCACCTTGTCCACTACCCTGCCTTCTGTGTCGTATACAATCCGTGCATTGCGCGAAATATCGGGTTGTTCCTACCAGCTGACCTGGTATTTGACCCCACACTTGCGCACCGGGGTGTTTGCTCGGGAGGCCGTAGCCACCTTCACGACTGGCCCGCTCGCCCGCGAGGCGGTATTGCCCCAAAGAAAAATAGAACGGACGGTGCGGCTTACATCTAGGACGCGCCATGATCGCGCCGCGCGCACGCGGTCGCTTACGTGGATCCCTTTGACCGCGTCTGTCTTGGACTAGGGTGGGCATTTCACCCATCCGCAACCACAGCCTGGCAGGAACGTAGCGCATTATAGCTAAGTTCAAGCTAAAGTTTAAGGTTAGGGACGTTATTCGCATCGCGAGTACAGATTTCGCAGGTCGGAGTGGGCTATTCGTGCCCCTATGAAGCCCGGAGCTCCCCTACGGGGAGCTCCGGGGCGCCCTTCTTGGGGTGCCGTGGCCAAAAAATGGCAAATATGAGTACTGTCACCAATTTAGTAACAGGCAATTTTGGCCTCTCGGACAGATCTTGCGCTCAGTGTCGCCAACCTGATGCTTATTTATTCTACATTTGTTTATTATCTTCTTACTTTATGCCGCCTCCGAGTCCTAAATTCCTTGATTTTGCCATATTTTGGCCAGGGCATATGATTAACCCCCTAATTTCGACGTGAATTAGACCGGCTTAAGCCCAAAACACGCCCGCAGCGTGTTAAGCAACGCCTCTTGCTTCTTCCTGCGGGCATCGACACGATTCCGATACCGCTTTCGCATGCGCTGGTGGATGCGCCATGCGAGGGCTTCCATCGCTTCCATGTCGCAGAGCATCTCGTTGTTGACTGTCGCGACCTCGATTCCCATGGCAATAAAGCCCGTATTGCGTTTTTCATCATGGATACGTCCCCTCCGAGAGGAATGGCCCAGCTCACCGTTGTATTCCAGGTCAAACCGGGCTGCTTCCTGATACGCATCGCAAACTGCATGGGGCATCCCCGAGATTGCCTGCGCACGATCATCGAACTCGATCTTGCAGTCAGTCTTAAAGGGACCGCAGGCAAACCCGCCATAGGAAAACGGAAGCGAAAACAGGGCGAGCATGATGCATTCCATGGGTGAGCGCAGGTTTTCCGAAAGATAGGGACACAGACGCTGCAATTGTTTGGCCGTGTTCCCCTTGCATACCGCGAGATAATCTGCCAGACGATCGGGCATCAGCACCGGCTCAACCTCAAAGTAGCCCACGTCTGCTGGCTGGTCCTTGTCCTTTGCAAGTTTATTCGTAACAGGCGAGGTGTAGGGAGGCAGATACTTCCCGCGGTCACTCAGCGAAATCTTAGAGCACAGCTCCTGGGCCAGGGCAAATGCCTGGATACAGCCGACCTCGCGGGCGATGGCAACACAAAGGGCCTCGGGAGATAGGCTGTATACCCCCGGTTCCACCTCTAGAATCGAGCCGGCAGGCAACCCGGAACACACGGACCAGCCCACGCCAGGCATGCGGCGGCGCTGCGCCGCAGATCCCACCAGCAAGCACAGATCTTCTTGCACCTCTCCGCTTTTGGCTCCAATTCGAACCAGGTCGGAAAGACAGATATCCTCAGCCGAAGGCGATGACGTGCACAGCACGCGGCGCTCCTCCTCGGGCTCAAGGTCCTTCCAGCCGATGTAGCCCATCTGCCGGCGCTCGGCTCGAATCATACGCAACGCCGAGGCGCCCGTCAGGATCACGGAAGCCGCTAGCTGCTCTTTTGTCGGTTTGTTGCACTGCCTGATTGTTACCGCCACACGAATCACCCCTACCAAACGTGTGCGATAGCAAGGCCATCAACGGCCGCGGCACCGGCGCGTTTGAGTTCCGCCGAAGCCGCTGCCATCGTCGCACCCGTGGTGATAACGTCGTCGATAAGCAGCAGGCGGCGGCCCCGCACGTCCTCAACGGTCTCGTACATGCCTCGGGCGCGTTCACGGCGTTCTTCACGACCGAGTTCACGCTGGTCGCCATGACCGTACTTAACGAGGGCGTCGAGTAGCGGAACACCCGACAGCTCGCAAAATGGACGCGCGATGGCTTCCATATGATCGAAGCCTCGCCGCCGAAACGCCGCCGCCGTCGCGGGCACAAACACCACCGCATCGGCGCCGGACAACACACCGCCATAGCGATCGGGTGCCGCGACCTGGGCATGTAAGGTGGTATCGTATAGCAGCTCTGCCAGATACGGCGCCAGGCGTCGCTCGCCCGCGTCTTTGTACGCTTTAATGATCCGCGGCAGCGGGTGCGTGTAAACGGCACATGCCAGGCACCGGTCGAGTGCTTCGGCCATCGCCGAGGACGTACCCTCGACCGAGCACTCGGTGCACAGCAAGTCTCCAAACGGGGCGCCGCATCGAGTGCAGCTATGCCGCGGGTCGATGAGCGCAAGCGCCGCCAAGCAGTCTTGGCAAATAAGCGCGCCGGAGCGCTCGCAGCCGGCGCATCGCGTGGGCGACAACGCCTCAAGCGCCTCGTGCGCCGCCCGCTCGGCAAACGGTAGCAATTCGTCCGCAAACGGTAGGATGCCGGCACCTTGCAGGCATCCCAACACGTTCAAATGTCTCTTCACGACACAACCCTCCCTACGCTCGGTCGCAGGGAGGGTCGTTGATTCAGCGCTATGGTACCCCGACGCGTTTGGGGTCAGGCAGGTTAAATCCGTTTGCGGGCGCTATTCGCCGGTGGGCGGTTGCGGTGCGGACGAGTTTTGGGTCGAGCCCTCGCCACCGTCCTGGCGCGGTTTGCGGGAACGACGACGGCGACGGCGCTTCTGGCCCTGGTCGGCCGAACCCTCGCCACCACGATCTTCGCGCGACTCGCGTTCGTCGCGAGCAGCGCCGCGCGCGGCCTTGGCAGCCGCCCCTCCGCCATCTCCGGGGCGACGACGTGTGACCTTGACCTCGCCATCCGAGACCTGATCGGCCACGGAGGGCACCGAGGGCTTTTGCTGCGTGCCCGAGGAATGGCGACGACGCGGACGCGGGGCGCGCTCGTCATCGTTGCGCTGCTTGCCACCCTTGTCGGCAGGCGTATCAGAACCCGAACCACCCTTGGGGGCGGCACCGGCTTCGCGAGCGGCTGCGGCGCGGAAGGCGTCCTCGCGCTCCTCGCTCGACAAATGACGGCGGCGACGGCGCGTGGGATTCATGCCACCGCCGCGGTTTTGCTGCTGAGGCTGCTGAGCCTCGCGCTCGCGGGAGGAGTTCTTGCCTGCGGGAGCAGCCTCGCCGGCATCGCCCGAACCCGAGCGCTTGCGGCGGCGACGTCCACCGGCAGCCTCCTCGGCCTCGGGTGCCTCGGCCTTGCCGCGACCCTTACCGCGGCCGCGACCCTCGCCCTGGCTCTGACCCGCACGGGTATCGGCGTCCGCATCGCGACGGCGGCGCTTGGGCATCGACGTGCCGGCCAGACGGTCGGCGCTCGACAGGCCATCGCCCACGTCGACGCCGTTCTCGCGGTCGAGCTCCATAAGCGCCAGGCGCATCTCGGGCGACTCGATACGCTCGAGCACATCGCGCGTCACGCAGTCGGGGCGGCAGTTGCAGCCCTGCTCGGCGGCCTTCTTTTTGCAGCCCTCAGAGCAGGTCATGTCGGCCAAGTTGACCTTAAAGACTTTGCCGTTCTCCAGGCGCAACACCAGCTGCTCACGCGGCGTGTCATATTCCTGGATACGCGCCTTGCCAAGCGGCGTATCGATAAGCGTCTTCTTTTTGGGCGCGCGGCTCTTAAAGTCCTTGTACGCCTCGAACTCGTAGCGCAGGCAGCACATCAGGCGGCCGCAGACGCCGCTAATTTTGGACGAGTTGAGCGGCAGGTCCTGCTCTTTTGCCATGCGAATCGAAACCGGCTCAAACTGTCCGCCAAAGCGCGTGCAGCAGAGCTCCTGGCCGCACTGGGCATAGCCGCCCACCAGGCGGGTCTCGTCACGCACGCCGATCTGACGCATGTCGACGCGAATGTGCAGCGTCGAGGACAGGTCCTTGACGAGCTGACGGAAATCGACGCGCTCCTCGGCAGCAAAGTAGAACACAGCCTTCTCGCCGCCAAACAGGTACTCGACGCCGACCGGCTTCATCTCGAGGTCGAGTTCCTTGACCAGACGGCGGAAGTCGACCATGGCCTCGTCACCCTGGATAGCCAGGTCGTCGGCAAGCTGCAGGTCGATGTCGCTCGCTACGCGCAACACGGGCTTGAGCGGCTGACCGATTTCGTCGAGCGGCACCTCGAAGGGATCGGCCGTGACCAGGCCGATCTCGGTACCGCGCTCGGTGGAGCAAATGGCATAATCGGCCTCGAGGATATCCAGATCCTGCGGGTCGAACCACAGGTCGCGCGAGGCGTAGGTAAACTTAACGGGTACGACTAACGGCATTTCAGTGCCTTCCTGATATCGAACAGCATGACCTCGATGGCCAGCTGGGGAGTAACGTTTCTGGCGATGTTGCGCTCGGCGGTCGCGACCGCCTCGAGCGCCCGGGTGGCACCCGCAACATTCGTCGCGGCGGCAAGCCGACCGATCGTGTCGCGCACGTCCTCGTTCACAACGTCTGCCGCCTCGTCCTGAAGCGTCAGCAGCACGTCGCGCATGAGCGTCCGCGCGCTCGCCAGCGCTTCCATGATACCCGAACGCTCGCGCGCGTTGAGTTCGCGCTTGTTGCGGTCCTCAAGCTGCTTCAATGCTCCACGCGACAGGTAGTCGGCATTTTGCTCGAGCACCTTTTCCTGCGTGGACTTGACCTCGGCGAGCGGCGCCTTGACGGCGACGATGAGCGACTTGGCGCGACTGAGCACATCGGCCTCGTCGGCGGCGATGAGCGAGTCGATGGCACGGACCATCTGGCGACGGGCGTCCTGGCGCTCGGCGCTCTTGAGGAACTCGATACCACGCGTGGGGCTTCCCGCCACGGCGACGGCCATGCGGCAGCGCGCGGGATCTTGACCGGTGGCGCGGCTCACGGCCTGCGCGGCCACAGTGGGCGACACCAGCCGAAACGGCACGCACTGGCAGCGGCTCACGATGGTGGGCAGCATCACGTCGGCCGAGGTGCCCAACAGGATGAACATGACGCCCTCGGGCGGTTCCTCGAGCGTTTTGAGCAGCGCGTTGGCGGTGTTGGCGCGCAGCTGCTCGGCACGGTCGATGATGTAGACCTTTGCCTTGGCGCGGATAGGCGCCAGGGGCACGTCGTCGAGCAGCTCGCGGGTCTGCGCGATGAGGTAGCCCGTAGCGCTTTCGGGCGTGTAATAGTGCACGTCGGGATGCGTATGGCGGGCGACGCGTACGCAGCTGTCGCACGAGCCACAGCCGTCCTGCTCGCACAGGAATGCCTGGGCAAGCGCCCATGCGGCGTCGAGCTTACCGGCGCCGGGCGCGCCCAAAAACAGGTAGGCGTGCGATGCGCGGCCGCTTGCGATGGCGTTGGTCAAAAAGTCGCGCACGCGCTGTTGGGTGTCGAGCTTGGCCAGCAGGCTTGCCTGAGCGGGGGCCATGTTACTCAGCCTCCTGGACAAGCGCGGCGGCGACGGCATCCTGGGGGATGTCGAGACCGTGCGCACGAACCAGCTCGACCGTCTGCGCGAAGACTTCCTCGATGGTCGCGGTGGCGTCGACGAGCTTTACGCGGTCTGGCTCCTCGGCGGCAATGCTGCAGAATCCCTGGTAAACACGCTCCTGGAAGGCCATGCCCTTGGCCTCCATGCGATCGGCCGCACCGCGGGCCGCCATGCGCAGCGCCGCCTGCTCGGGCGTGATGTGATAGACGAGCGTGAGCGCCGGATGCGTACCGGCGACAGCCAGGTTGTTGGCATCGCGCACCATCTGACGGTCGAGGCCATCGGCAAACGCCTGGTAGCAGGTCGTGGAATCGTAGAAGCGGTCGCACAGGGCCACCTTGCCGGCAGCGAGGGCAGGCGCGATAACCTCGTGCACCAGCTGGGCGCGCGCGGCCTCGTAGAGCAGCAGCTCGCAGGTGTCGCCCATCGCCGTATTGGCGGGGTCGAGCAGCAGGGCGCGGATCTTTTCGCTGATGGCGGTGCCGCCCGGCTCGCGCAGGCTCACAACCTGGTAGCCAGCGAGCTCGAGCGCACGGGCAAGCAGGCGCGCCTGCGTGGACTTGCCGGCGCCGTCGACGCCCTCGAGCGTGATAAAGCTATGTTGAGCGGGCTCAAAAGCCATGGGCGCAGCCCCTTCCTACAAGGCGCGAAAATGCAAGTTATAGCAACCAAGCCATGATACCCCAGCGTCCGGCGCACCCCAAATCCCACCTAGTCATTGGGGACGTTCTTAAATGACTAGGCGACAGTTAGGGACGTTCCTAAAATGCCGGCCAAAAAGGAACGTCCCCAACTGCCGACCCCCTAAGTTGCGGTGAAATAGGGACTGAATACGCCTTCTAACAGCAAATGGGGGTGCGGACAGAAAGTTGGACCGCGGGGCGGTCCGGACTGGAGGTTCGCATG
>CABQMF010000050.1 GCA_902465265.1 uncultured Collinsella sp.
GGCGGTAGAACAAAACGCTCAGCACTACCACGGCAATGAGAACGACAAGTTTCCAAGTAAAGAGATGTCCCAACGCAGATCGAATGCCGGCATTGGCAATGGCCAGCGGAATGGCGCCCTCGAGTACGCCCTGAGGACAGATGTACTTACAAAAGAACGGGTCGCCCATGCCCACGTCGTTAACCACCAAGACGGGCAGCAGCACCACGGCAAACAGCAGCACGACGTACTTGATGTACGTGAGCGGCTTGAGCTTTTTTGTGGAGAACTTTTTGCCGGGAATCTTATGAAGCAGCTCCTGAAGCCAGCCAAACGGACACAGAAAGCCACATACAAAGCGTCCCAGCAGCACGCCGAGCAAAATGAGCGTACCGGTAACATAGTAAGAAAAGTTGAACTTGGATGAACCTACCACCGACTGGAACGACCCGATGGGGCACGCACCCGATGCCGCGGGGCACGAATAGCAATTAAGTCCAGGTACGCAGACTGTTTTTCCCGCGCCCTGATAGATGCCGCCTTTGGCAAAGTTTGGCAGGTGAATGTTGGTGACCAGCGTCGCCGCCGCCTGAATGAATCCGCGAAATCGGGCCAAAACATGCGACGCAGTGTTTTCTCTTTTATCCAATTCCGATACACTCCAAGCACAGCCTAATCGCTTTGGCCAGCACGGCATCCGCCTCGCCACGCATAACGCCAAAGCACACCATGGCAATTCCGACGATCAACAAAGCGACCTGTACCATGGGTTTTACCGCTTTGAACAACTCAACCACTCCTTTCGTTACGCGACCATTGGACCATATCGACTATAAAATCCGTGTTAAGCGCGATTTGGAATGTGCAAGGAGACTGTCATGCGTATTTTGATCGTCGAGGACGAGCAGGCGCTGTGTGACGCAATCGCGCGCAGCTTGCGAAACTTGGCGTACAGCGTCGACTGCTGTCACGACGGACAGGAGGCGCTCGACCTACTGGACGTTGAGGCCTTCGACCTCGTGATACTCGACCTCAACCTTCCCCATGTCGACGGCATGACCGTACTCAGGGAACTTAGGAAAACTGACTGCGAGACCAAGGTGCTGATTCTGTCCGCACGTGGCGAAGTATCCGATAAAGTCGCCGGACTCGATGCCGGCGCCAACGATTACCTTACCAAGCCGTTTCATCTTGACGAGCTTGCGGCAAGGATCCGCAGCCTTACCCTCAGGCGCTTTGCACAAAGCGACATAGTTTTAACCTGCGGAAAGCTCCGCTTTGACACCAAGGCGCGCATCGCTTCCGTGGACAGCGAGGCTTTATCTCTTACACGCAAGGAAACGGGAATCTTGGAATACCTGATGCTTAATCAGGGGCGACCGGTAAGCCAAGAGGAGCTTATAGAGCACGTTTGGGATAGCACCGTGAACAGCTTTAGCAACGCAACCCGCGTTCACATCTCGTCGCTCCGAAAAAAGTTGCGCGGCGCTTTGGGATACGACCCGATTCGCAATCGGATTGGAGAGGGCTACGTTATGGAGGATGGCGAATGAAAAGGCTTTCGCTGCAATGGCGCATAACGATTATGACGGCACTGCTCACGTGTGCGGCATGCGTGCTGACGAACTGCCTGGTCGGCTATACGGGCATGCGCTACATGGATGCCATCGGCAGCGACATCTCGGCCTTTAGCGCAACCGGCAAAGATTCGCCCCAGGCGTTCGACCCAACGAAAGCAGCCCTCGATGACGAGGTCACGATCGTCGTAAACGACGCACAAGAGTCTTTTGGCACGACAACCTGGTACATCACGGCTGGAGTCACACTCCTTGGCGGCGTGCTGGCATACTTTGTGAGCGGCCGTGCACTCAAACCGCTACGGGCTTTTGCAGCCCAGGTTGAGCGTGTGCAGCCTGACAACCTAAGCGAAATCCGACTCAGTGAAGATGTACCCACCGAGCTACAGCGATGCAGCGCCTCATTCAACGACATGATCGCCCGTCTTGGCGAAGGGTTCTCTGCACAGCGTCAGTTTACCGGCAACGCCGCACACGAGCTGCGCACCCCGCTCGCCCTTATGCAAGCACAGATTGAACTATTCATCTCCGAGCACTCCGGTTTGCAACCCGAAACAGCCGAGCTGCTCGGCCTGCTACAAGAACAAACCGAGCGCATGTCTCGAATGACCAAGGTATTGCTCGAGATGAGTGAGCTCCGCAGCGTTCCTTGCGAGGACGATGTTGAACTTGGCCCCTTGTCCGAAGAGGTCCTCACCGACCTTGCGCCACTTGCCGAAAATAGGGGCATAGCCCTCAACTGTGCTGGAGACGCTTTAGTAATCGGGAGCGACACGCTCCTCTATCGGCTGGTGTTTAACCTGGTCGAAAATGCCATCCGTTACAGCCGCCCCGACTCGACTGTCAACGTCTCCATCAGCGACGGCGACAGCCACGTGCTCCTGCGAGTCGAGGACCAGGGCCCGGGAATACCCAAGCAGAACCGTGAGAGCATCTTTCAGCCGTTCTTTCGTCTAGACAAATCCCGCAGCAGGGCATACGGCGGCGCAGGACTCGGACTAGCGCTCGTTTGGGAGATTGCAGCGCTTCACGGTGGCACGGTAGAGGTCGAAACAAGTTCCAAGAACGGGACTACCATGCTCGTAAGCCTTCCAAAACGATCTGCAGCGTTAACCGAACAGTAAGACGAAAGGGGTCCCGCACACGTTTGCGCGGGACCCCTTTCGTCAATGCGATTCGCCTAAAAGAATAGAAGCTTACTCCCACTCAACGGTGCCGACGGGCTTGGGCGTAAGGTCGTAGCACACGCGGCAGATGCCGGGAACCTCGGCGGTGACGCGGGCGGTAATGCGCTTGAGCAGCGCCCAGTCGAGCTCAGGCACCTCGGCGGTCATGACATCGACCGTGTTGATGCAGCGGATGATGCAGGGCCAATCGTAGGCGCGCTTGCCCTCGCGCACGCCGGTGGCACGGAAGTCAGGCACCACGGCGAAGTACTGCCAGATGGTAAGACCGGCGTTGTCAATCTCCTCGCGGACGATGGCGTCGGCCTCGCGCAGCGCCTCAAGACGGTCGCGGGTGATGGCACCCAGGCAACGGACGCCCAGGCCAGGGCCGGGGAACGGCTGGCGCTCGACCATGTTCTCGGGCAGGCCGAGCTCGCGGCCGACCACGCGGACCTCGTCCTTGTACAGCAGCTTGACGGGCTCGCAAAGCTCAAACTGCAGATCCTCGGGCAGACCGCCCACGTTGTGGTGAGCCTTCACGCCGTCTTGGGACTCAAGAATGTCGGGATAGATGGTGCCCTGGGCGAGGAAGCTGACCTCGTCGCCAACCTTGCGGGCCTCCTCCTCGAACACGCGAATGAACTCGGCACCGATGATCTTACGCTTGGCCTCGGGCTCCTCGACGTCCACAAGCTTATCCAGGAAGCGGTCGGTGGCGTCAACATAGACCAGGTTGGCGTCCATCTGGTTCTTAAAGACGTCGACGACCTGCTCGCTCTCGCCCTTGCGCATCAGGCCGTGGTTCACATGCACACAGATAAGCTGCTTGCCGATGGCCTTAATGAGCAGGGCCGCGACGACCGAGCTGTCAACGCCGCCCGAAAGGGCCAGCAGAACCTTTTTGTCGCCGATCTGCTCGCGGATTGCAGCGACCTGCTCTTCGATGAACGCCTGGGCAAGTTCGGGAGTGGTGATACGCACCATGTCGTCGGGACGCTTGTTGGGATCCATGCAGAGCTCCTTCTCGGTTCGATGGAAATGCGCCGCGCGTATGCAGACGCACCGTCATATGACCTCATTATATGCAGAGCGGAGTTCATTTCCCATCGCTGCGACAGAGCTTTTTGCAGGGGTGGCAATTTTTCCTAATGTCAAGGTCAGCCAGGCTTCGGTAGCCACCTTGGGAGCATCGCCAATGGGCTCTTCCTTTATACGTTCGGCATAATCGTAGGCGATACCCACAAATTCCAATCCCGAGCAACAGGAGTACAATTGCTGCTATTGTTGCCAGCCGTTGGGAGATGGAAGATGGACTGCGATGGCTACCCATGCGTTCCCATGCCGTTGATGTGCACCGCCTTTGTGCCGGGACAGATTGACGCTGCGGTTGCAGGCATTTCCGACCCCGATTCGCGCGCCATTGCCACGGCAGAAGCGCTGTACTTTCGCGGACAGGCCACCCTCGCTGCCAAGACGGCGCGCCCCCATCTTGACGCCACCAATCCCGCGCTGCGCTATTCCGCATGCTTTATCTGCGGATATGCCAGTCTGTCGCTCAACCGTATCGCCGATGCCCGCCGTTGCCTTGCGGGCATCCTCGATACGCCAACTGACGAGGAATCGTCCGCCGTCCACGCCACGCATATCCTGTTCGCCTCCGCCGCGAGCGTCCTGCTGCACTTGCCTTCCCCGTATTCCGCCGAAGAGTTTTATCCACTTGCGGCGCATCTGCCCGAAGGCCTGCGCCTGTTCGCCAGCTACGTGATGGCGCACGCCTTGTATCTGCGCGGCGAATACGGCCGCAGCCTGGGCATGGTGGAAAATGCCCTGATCATGAAACAGGGAAGCTATCCGATCTCGGAACTGTTCTTGCACTTGGCAGCTTCCATGGCATGCATGAGCCTCAAGGACATCGACGCCGCAAAAGCGCATTTTGGAGTCGCTTGGAACATTGCGCACCCCGACGGCCTTATCGAGCTCATTGGCGAGCACCACGGCCTTTTACAGGGACTCATCGAGGCATGCCTAAAAACGCAATACCCTGACGACTTCGCGCGCATCATCGAGATCACGTACCGCTTCAGCTACGGCTGGCGGCGCATCCACAACCCCGATTCGGGCGAGGACGTGGCCGACGATCTAACGACCACGGAATTCACCATGGCCATGCTCGCCTGTCGTGGGTGGACCAACGTCGAAATCGCACGCCATATGGGAGTATCGCCGGGCACCGTCAAAAACCGCCTATCAGGCGTATACGCCAAGCTTGGCATCGGCACGCGCGCGGAGCTGGTCGCGCATATGTTGCGTTAGCGACCGGGCTGCCAAGCGCATCGAACACGTTCCGGAACCCGGCACTTCGCTCGATCAATTTGGACATTTTGAGCCTTGAACGACACTACCGCCACGGGGCGCCATCTCGCAAAGACAGCAAAGTCCCCCTTACGGCAGCCGCTGCAGCACTCGCCGCGGCAGGCGCCGGCCTCGTCGCCTACAGTGCCCGCAGCACGGCGCTCGAGCGTAGCGGCAGCGATGAAGCCGCGTCGGATACGCCCCACTAACCCCCGGATAACGCAGCCCGGCCCCATTGTCTGGACGCTATCTAGATTGGAAAACTCGCGGCCGACACTTGGATTTCGCGATGCGCCAATACTGAAAGCAAGCATCAGCCGAGAAGTGCGCCAACCCAGAAATGTTGCGCAACAACATTGGTTCTCCGGGCGATAAGATTTGCCCGTCAGGAAAAACCAGACGAAGGGAGAACAAAATGTTCTGTCCCAACTGCGGGGTCAGAAACCCCGACGAGGCAAAGTTCTGCTTCGGTTGTGGAAAGCCACTCCCCGCTCAGGGGGGGGACAACGCCAGAACCCGTAACGACCTCTGGCGCACCGGGCGCTAAGCCCGCAGGCAAGCTCGGAAACAAGACACCCAAGCCAGCCATCATCGGCGGCATCGTTGCGGCGGTCCTGATCGTGGCCACTGCCGTGGTCGTTCTGCTGCCCAAGGGACCACAGGTCAAAAGCTGCCTCAATGACTATTCGTGGGAGGAAATCGCCCAGATTTCAAAGCTCATCTCCAAGAAGGGAGACCAGAACGGAGCCATAGGGATCGCCAAGAAGTACCACCTCTGCACGGCGGACGGAAAGCTCGACGGAACTCAGACCAAAGACGTCACGCTCTCCGATGGAACACAGACCAAGGTCATGATCATGGGGTTCAACCATGACGACAAGTCCGACGGCTCCGGCAAGGCGGGCATCACGTTCATCTTCGCCGATGACATCGCCAAGAAAAACATGTTCGAGAGGGCCGACCTCGATAACCTATTCCAGAAGATTCAGGACGACGGCTCTGCCAGCATAAGTTGGGAGAATGCCTCCTTGCGCTCTTGGCTCAGCGACTCTTTCTCGAACGAGCTCCCTTCGGACCTGCGCGAGCAGATTGTCTCCGTGGACAAAGCTGACGCAGTGATGCCTTGGGTGTCATATACGATCGATTCCTACTACGGCGGTGGCATCGGCGCAGAGCTCAATGACGATCCCGACCTAATGACGACCACAACGACCTCAGACAAGCTGTGGGTTCCAAGCTTTGTCGAGCTCGCCCCCCTCAGCGATTACTTGATGTCGGACTGGACATATCTGTTGCAAGAAGGCTCTCAATACCAGCTATTCAACGACGCCGGAGTAACGGCAGACACTCCAAATCGTATCCTCGGAACATATGACTCGCAAGACGGGGGCGGTTGGTGGCTCCGGTCTTGGTCAACTTATGGCGATAGGTTCACGGGGAAAGACGACCACATGCTAAATCCCTGCTTTAGGTGCACCGACTCCAATGGGGATGGTGAGGCAGCGGCCTGCGAGTCGAAGTCCCAACCCTACTCTTACAGTATCCATGACGGCGAGCCATTTGTCGGTGTTAGGCCTGCCTTTTGCATCTAGACAAACTCGCATCTGAACAAAACTGCGAGCGCCCCTCGGCACTGGCTGCCGAGGGGCGCTTACTTTCTCGTCTATTCCAGTCCATCGAACTCGATCGCGGACAGCCCCGAGTTGAACATCAGGTCGTCCCGCTTGGCTGCGTTGTCCCGCACATTATTAGATATCGTCAATGGAATCGAGTTCTGCCTCGAGCTTGGCACGGCGTCTTTTCGCCGTGAAAAACGTTGCGCACAGGGCAGCAAACGTGGCCGCGAAAATCGTCGCACCGCAGAACACACCCGTGGCCAGGTTCGCCAACCAAAAGACGCTTTCGAGCGGTACGATCTGCGCCTCAGCGATACAGCGCATTGCAGCAATAACAAGCGCGAACGCGGCGCCGCTAAGGCCGCTGACAAGCAGGAAATATCCAACAGGAAGATGCTCGGTTTGCCCAAAACGATTGGTATCGACATAGCCCTTCCGCGTTTGCAGTCCTGCGCAAATCAACATCACGAGAACGAGCCACAAATACATGGCTGCCTCGAACGGCGTTGCAAAGCCATGCGGCATTTCACTGGCGTCGCTGTGAACCCACGCAACCTGTCGAGCTATAAACTGGTAGAAAAAGATCATCAACATGCCAAACGAAAGCAGCACGAAACCAATCTTGTAGATCTTCGCGCTCTCAGCCTCCAGGCGCTCGTCCTTTGGGCCGGCATATTCACGCCACTTTTGCACGAGTTTTAAATCTTCAAATTTCATAGCGAACTCCTAAAGAGCGTCAGGGTCGACGTCGTTTTCGTCTTCCCAAAACAAGTCGTTCAACGTAACGCGTAGCGCTTTACAGATTGCCACGCACAAATTGAGCGTGGGGTTGTAGCCGCCCGCCTCGATCAGGCCGATGGTCTGGCGCGTAACGCCCACGGCCTCGGCCAAGTCAGCTTGCGAAAGGCCAACCGCCGCGCGCGCCGCCTTCATGCGTAGGTTCTTTTTGCCCGGCATGGAGTTCCTTTCGTGGTAGTGGACAGATATCCGTTGCAACATGGCAGAAATATATTGCATCTATCAGGCAATGTCAACTATATATGTCATTATGAAAATCATGTCTGTCATTGCGGCACGGCGCACCGCTGTACCCGAAACCGTGCGAGGCACTGGCCCTGCTCATCGAGCACCAAAAAGGGCTGGCCCCGATAACTCGGAGCCAGCCCTGAGTCGCCTGACATGGGAATCACAGCGCTACTTGAGCTTTAGCGCCTCCATCATGGGCACGGCGGCGTCCCAATCGATCTTCCAGCCAATCGACACGCGGACGGTTTCACCCGTTGCGGGAGCCGTCGCAAACAGCGTATGGCCGTTGTCGGGACCGGTAAAGCGCAGCCACGTTATGCCGTTGTACTCGACCTGGTCGGTTGTTGTCTCCTTGCCTTCGTAGACCTGCTCTAGGCTTGCAACCTCTTCCTCCGGCGAGCGCGGGAAGATGCTGATGTGCAAGCGTCCTCCAGTCTCGTCGTGGAAGAAGTCTGCCTTTTCGTGCTCTTCGTTGGACGAATCCAGCGTGTACCCATCGGCGGCCTCGATACTCTACGATGCGCAATCGATGCCGGTCATATTGGCCGCGTCACCAGAATCGGCCACACCGCCGGCCGCCTTGAACTCCTTGGTCTCGCACCCCGTGGTGTCAAAGTGCATGGCCTCATGATTCTTGGCGGGGGCGTAAGCATCTACGAACTCGACAGTGATGGGCCCGTAGTACGCCGTCTTGGGCGCCCAGAAATACACGTACTCAACAGTCTCGCCCGGACCGATATCTGGCCTCTCGGAAAGATCGATGCCCTCGTGAAGCTCATCGGGAGCCTCGCTTGCAACGTAATCGAGCACGGCCGCCTTGCCGGAAGTAAACAACGGGTCGCCTGCCTCAAGATCGCCCTGGGCAGCATGCACGTTAAAGGAACTGAACGTCCTGTTCTTTGTGTTGTTGTTGGTGATCTTGATGTGCAGGTAAAAGCCGTCCTGTAGCTTGGCATCGCCACGATAGAACGTACCGTGAGCCACCGACTCATAGGTAATGCCTGCCACCTCGACCGTCTGCGAATCATAGGCCTTGGCCTTCTTGGACTTCTCCTGCACAGGTGCGCTCCCGCCCGAGCCACTCGGCGCATTACCGCCGCAGCCGGCAAGCGTACACGCCAACACAGCCGAAAGCGTCACGGTGGGAATTCCTAACAGCAGCTTCTTCGTCATGGGCTTCATCATCCTCACCGCTCCTTTCGCTTGCAGCTCATCCGTTGCCCGAGCCCCAAGTCGGCCCTTGGCACCAGCTTCCACTATGAGCGTATGACGAAACACGGCGCCGGCGAAGTGACCCGTGGCCCAAATAACGACCCACCAGCGTTCCTTATGGGCCAAAAGAACTCGCACATGCACGCCCCCGGCCCATAAAACGAGACGTCTGTCCCAATGTTCGATTCAATCCAACAATCCGCACGACACGTTTTCGACAACGCATCCAACCGCAAACGCAGCAAGACGCATCCGGCCGCCCTCAAATTTACTCGGACAGAACCGAGCCGGTTTTGTCCGAGTAAACGTTGTTCCACCAATTTCCGAACGATTGTTCGATGGATTTCGTGTTGGATGGAATCGCCCAAGGGCCGGGCTATGCTACCTTGACTATCTATATGGCTAAAACGCAGCAAAGGAGCACCGAGAGAGCGAGTATGGCAAAAAACACCGCAAACTATGGTAACGACAGTATCCGCCAGCTCAAGGACGAGGAGCGCGTACGCCTGCGCCCCGCCGTCATCTTTGGCTCGGACGGGCTCGACGGCTGCGCGCATGCCGCCTTCGAGATCCTGTCCAACGCCGTTGACGAGGCGCGCCAGGGCTACGGCAAGCTCATCACCCTTACCGCCTTTCGCGATGGTTCCATTCAGGTAGAGGACAACGGCCGCGGCTGCCCGCTCGACTGGAACCCCTCCGAGAAGCGCTTTAACTGGGAGCTCGTCTTCTGCGAGCTTTACGCCGGCGGCAAATACGACAACAACCAGGGCGGCGACTACGACTTCTCGCTCGGCACCAACGGCCTGGGCTCCTGCGCGACTCAGTACGCTTCCGAGTACATGGATGTCACGGTTTGGCGCGACGGCAACAAGTACTCCCTACACTTTAAGAAGGGCAAGGTCGTCGGAGCCAAGAAGAAGGCCCTCGAGATCGAGCCCAGCGACGAGAACCGCACCGGCACCACCATCAAGTGGCGCCCCGATCTTGAGGTCTTTACCTCGATTAGCATTCCCCACGATTGGTATCGCGAGACCATGCGCCGTCAGGCCGTGGTCAACGCCAACGTGACCTTCCGTCTGCGCATCGAGGGCGACGATGGCGAGTTTTCCGAAGAGGATTTTTGCTATCCCAAGGGCATCGAGGACTACGTGCTCGAGAAGGTCGGTACCGACTACCTCACCGAGCCCTTCTTTATCGAGGCCGACCGTCGCGGTCGCGACCGCGAGGACCTGCCCGACTACAACGTAAAGATCACCGCGTGCATGTGCTTCTCTCGCACCTTCATGATGCAGGAGTACTACCACAACTCATCGTGGCTCGAGAACGGCGGCTCACCCGAGAAAGCGGCCCGCAGCGCTCTCACCAGCGCCATCGATGCCTACATTAAGCAACAGGGCAAATACAACAAAAACGAGAGCGGCATTAAGTGGCAAGACGTCCAGGACTGCCTGGTACTGGTGACCAACTGCTTCTCCACCCAGACGTCCTACGAAAACCAGACTAAGAAAGCCATCAATAACCGCTTTATCCAGCAGGCTATGACGGCCTTCTTTAAGGAGCGTCTCTCGACCTACCTGATCGAGAACAAAGACGCCGCCAATAAGATCATGGAGCAGGTCCTCATCAACAAGCGTTCGCGCGAGAACGCCGAGAAGACGCGCCAGAGCATCAAAACCAACCTGCAGCAGAAGACCGATATGGCCAACCGCGTGCAGAAGTTCATTGACTGCCGCTCCAAGGACAAGAGCCGTCGCGAGATCTACATCGTAGAGGGCGACTCGGCAGCAGGCGCCATTCGCACCTCGCGCGATGCCGAGTTCCAGGGCGTTATGCCCGTCCGCGGTAAGATCCTCAACTGCCTGAAGGAGGATTATCCGCGCATCTTTAAGTCCGACATCATCATGGACCTCATGCGCGTGCTGGGCTGCGGCGTGGAGATCAAAGACAAGCGCATCAAGAACCTGGGCGCCTTTGACCTGGACAACCTCAACTGGAACAAGGTCATTATCTGTACGGACGCCGACGTCGACGGTTACCACATCCGCACGCTCGTGCTTACCATGCTCTATCGACTGGTGCCCACGCTTATCGACGAAGGCTACGTGTATATCGCCGAGTCGCCGCTCTACGAGATCAACTGCAAAGAGAAGACCTACTTTGCCTACACCGAGCTCGAGAAGAACGGCATCCTTAAGGAGATCGGCGACCAGAAGTGCTCGATCAACCGCTCCAAGGGTCTTGGTGAAAACGATCCGGACATGATGTGGCTCACCACCATGAACCCCGAGACGCGCCGTTTGATCAAGGTGGAGCCCGAGGACGTCACCAAGATGGAGACCATGTTCAACCTGTTGCTGGGCAACGACGAGGCGGGCCGCAAGCGCCATATCTCCGAGCACGGCAAGGAATACCTGGACCAGCTGGACCTGCAGTAGCAGTAAATCGATAACGACGGCCCATAACAAGTTCAAGAGGAAATCGTGGCAAAGAAAAAGACGAAGAACCAGCCAAAGAAAAAGCAGGTCAACGCCGAGAACGTCATCGGCCTGCACTCCGAGGTCACCGACCAGCCGATCACGCAGACGCTCGAGGTCAACTACATGCCCTACGCCATGAGCGTCAACGTCTCGCGTGCATTCCCCGAGATCGACGGCTTTAAGCCCTCACACCGCAAGCTGCTCTACACCATGTACAAGATGGGTCTGCTCAAGGGCGAGCGCCAGAAGAGCGCCAACATCGTGGGCCAGACCATGAAGCTCAACCCGCACGGCGATGCCGCAATCTACGAAACGATGGTGCGCTTGGCTACGGGCAACGAAGCGCTGCTTGCCCCCTTCGTTGAGTCGAAGGGCAACTTTGGCAAGTACTATTCGGGCGACCTGAGCTACGCCGCCTCGCGTTATACCGAAGCCAAGCTCTCACCCATCAGTGCCGAGATCTTCAAGGACATCGACAAGGACCCGGTCGACTTCGTCGACAGCTACGACGGCGCCATGAAGGAGCCGCGTCTGCTGCCCACCACGTTCCCTAACATCCTCGTCTCGGCCAACAAGGGCATCGGCGTCGCCATGGCTTCTGACATCTGCGGTTTCAACCTCAACGAGGTCTGCACCGCCACCATGCACTACCTGCAGGATCCCGACTGCGACCTGCTCGAGTATATGCCCATGCCCGACTTCTCGACCGGCGGCGAGATCATCTACCGTCGCGAGGAGATGGAAAAGATTATCGAGACCGGCCTGGGCAGCTTCCAAATCCGCTCCCGCTGGCGCTGGATTCCCGAAGAGCGCATTATCGAGGTCTACGAGATCCCCTACACCACCAAAACCGATGTCATCATCGAGCGCATCGTCAAGCTCTCCAAGGAGGGCAAGGTCAAGGAGATCGCCGACATCCGCGACGAGACCGACCTTTCGGGTCTGCGCATCGCTATCGACCTTAAGCGCGGCGTCGACCCCGATAAGCTCATGGCGAAGCTTTATCGCTCGACCACGCTGCAGGATTCGTTCTCGTGCAACTTCAATGTGCTCGTCGACGGCTATCCCCGCGTTATGGGCGTGCGCCAGATTCTGCACGAGTGGGTCAAGTGGCGTATTGAGTCCACGCGTCGTCGCATTAACTTTGACCTAGGCAAAAAGTCCGAGCGCCTGCACCTGCTGCACGGCCTCGAGGCGATCTTGCTCGACATCGACAAGGCGATCGCCATCATCCGTGGCACCAAGCTCGAGGCCGAGGTCGTGCCCAACCTTATGAAGGGTTTCGACATCGACGAGACCCAGGCCGAGTTTGTTGCCGAACTTAAGCTCCGCAACATCAACGAGGAGTACATCCTCAACCGCACCAAGGACATTGCCAAGCTTGAGGGCGAGATTGCCGAGCTTGAGGAGATCCTCTCCAGCGAGGAGAACATCAAGAAGGTCATCAGCGACGAGCTGGCCGCGGTCAACAAGAAATATGTGATGCCGCGCCGCACGGGCAGGATCGAGACCCATGAGGTCATCGAGGTAAGCCTGGAGCCCGAGGTCGAGGAGTATCCGGTTACCATCATGCTTTCGCGCGATGGCTACCTTAAGAAGATGACGGACCGCGTACTCAAGAAGGCGACCACGCTCAAGTACAAGGACGGCGACAAACCCTTTATCGAGTTCCCGTCCTCCAACACCCACGAGCTGCTGGTCTTTACCAACAAGAGCCAGGTATACAAATGCAAAGTTGCGGCGTTTGAGGACACCAAGTCGGCCCAGCTGGGCTCGTACCTGCCGACCGATCTTGAGATGGAACCCGACGAGAGCGTCATCTGGGTCATCGACCCCGAGGACTACAAGGCCGACGTGCTGTTTGTCTTTGAAAACGGCCGCGTGGTGCGCGTTGCACTTTCCGGATACGTCACCAAGACCAACCGCAAGCGCCTTAAGAACGCCATCTACGGCGGCAGCAAGCTGCTGTATGCGCAGGTGCTCAAGGAAGACCGCGACATCGCGCTGGTCTCGAGCGACTATCGCCTGATGAACTTCAACACGTCGCTGCTCAAGACCAAGACGACCACCAACACGCAGGGCGTCCAGGCCTTTACGGCCAAGAAGGGCCGCTCGGTCACCACCGTCGGCACAACCGAGGAGATCCTTGGCGCCGGCGTCTCGGCCGAGAAGTTCACCGCGCAGAGCCTGCCCTCCGCCGGTGCCCTCATGAAGGAAAACGACATGCCGAGTTTGTTTGACTAGGACGACGGCAGTCGAACTGGTCCAAGCCACAAACCAACGGGGCCCGGAGCGCAGCAACATCACGCTCCGGGCCCCGCTCGTTGCAACGTAGTCGGAATAATAGAACTCCCCGTTTTTCACTCCTGCAATCCCACGGCACAAGGCATGTTAAGCCATTAGCAAAACTTGCAAAATTTAGCAAAAGTTGCAAAAGTTAGCAAAACCTGCAAAGGGGCCACCATGGATTGCAGCAAATGTCTCCGCCATGCCAGGCATGCTCGAAGATATTATCGAGCGAACCAAAGAAGCCGCAGATAGCTACCTCTCACAGCCTCACGCGCGCATAAACGGCGTTCAAATTGGTCCAGTGGCCATCGATTGGACATATGCTCAAGAGGCCCAGGGCAACTGGCGCACGCGCATGAATGGCATCTTTAAGCAACTCGAAAAACATGACATCGGACTTCTCATCACCATCGATGAAGTCACCGTCGATCTCGAAGAAAGGGGGTGCGGACGATTTCTTGGACCGCGCCTAGGCGTATCCAAGCTTCCTGCGGT